>SYCM01000073.1 GCA_005786915.1 Bacteroidota bacterium
CCAAAAAATCACGTTCCGCGACCAAAGCTCGGGACGCATTAAGCAGGTTCCCATCAGCACCGTGGCTTCGCCGACCAAAACGGCGACCTTCACGGCCGTGAAGCGCAACGACCTCAACCGAGTGATCACCGTCTACTCGGGCATTGAAGAGGGCGCCAACGCCAACGCCATCGTGGCTGAAATGAAGCAGGTGCTCAAAAACTACGAGCTCCCCAAAGGCGTCACCATGTCGTTCACGGGCCAGCAGGAGGAGCAAGCCAAAGAGCTGGGCTTCCTGTCCAAGGCCCTCATGATCGCAGTGTTCCTGATCTTCTTGATCATCGTGGGCCAGTTCAATTCCGCCCGCATTCCGTTCCTCATCATGACGACCGTCATCCTGTCGTTCATTGGCGTGTTCCTCGGACTGCTCATCTTCCGAATGGACTTCGTCGTAATCATGACCATGATCGGCATCATTTCGCTCGCCGGCGTAGTCGTGAACAACGCCATCGTTTTGGCGGACTACGGAAGCCAGCTCATCGACCGGCGCAAGGCGGACCTGGGCCTCGAAGCCGACGTTCCGCTCCCTGAAGAAGAGCTTTCGCCCATCCTCTCTGAGGCCGGCAAAACCCGTCTTCGCCCGGTACTGCTGACCGCGATTACCACCGTCCTCGGACTTATTCCGCTGGCCACCGGCATGAACCTGGACTTCTTCTCGTTGATTCAGCATAACGACCCGCAGATCTACTTCGGCGGCGACACCGTAGCCTTCTGGGGGCCCATTTCGTGGACCGTCATCTTCGGACTCACCTTCGCGACCTTCCTCACGCTGGTGATCATGCCCGTGCTGCTCTTCCTCACGGAGCGGAGCAAATCGCGGCGCTACTACAAGAAGTTGGCGAATTAGCTAGTTGCGAGCAACTAGTTGCTGGTTGACTAAATGATTGTGCGCAGAAGCGGCCCTCGGGCCGCTTCCGTACTTTTGTAGGGTGATCCCCTTGATGAATGAATGGCGCAGCTGGCCCGTGGCCCGATGGGCTGAAGTGGCCGAAGCGGCCAAGAAGCACGTGCTTGCAAGCACCCGAGACAAGGCGGGCCACATCGCCTCAAGCCTTGGCGTTGCCGAGTTGACCGTGGCACTTCACGGGGTGCTGAATACTCCAAACGACGTGCTGATCTGGGACGTAGGCCACCAGGCTTACCTCCACAAGGTGCTCACCGGCCGCGCTGACGGGTTTGCGGCCAACCGCACTCCGGGCGGACCGAGCGGCTTCCCGCGCCGCAGCGAATCGCCCTTCGACGCCTGGGGCGTAGGCCATTCGAGCACCGCTCTTTCGGCGGCCGTGGGCTTTGCCCGCGCGGACCTGGCCCTTGGAACCCAACGTCGCCGCGTAGCCGTGGTCGGCGACGGAGCGATGACTGGCGGAATGCTGTTTGAAGCCCTTAACGACGGAGGCGGGTGGGGTGCCGACGTGTTGCTGGTCGTCAACGACAACGGAATGGCCATCGAAGAAAACGTCGGCGCCCTGCACCGCGGCGGGCCCGATGCCTACCGCGGCCTGGTGGAATCCCTCGGCTGGGCCTGGGTGGATGGCGAAGTGGACGGGCACGACCTGCCCGCCGTGGTGAGCGCCCTGGAGCGCGCGCTGGCGCTCCGCGGCCCGCGCGTGCTGCACGTGCGCACCCGCCGCCCGAGCGCTGCCGAATTGGGACTTGAAGAATCCGCGACAGGACCCGACCACTTTCAGACCCATTTTGCGGCGGCCCTCGCTTCGCTCGCCGCCAGCGACCCCCGCGTCCACGCGCTCACGGCGGCCATGGCCCCGGGATGCAGCCTCGACGTGGTGCGCGCCCAGTTCCCCGACCGAGTGCACGACGTGGGCATCGCCGAGCCCCACTGCCTGACGGCCGCGGCGGCCATGGCCGCCGCTGGACTTCGCCCGGTGGTCAACCTGTACTCCACCTTCTCCCAGCGGGCGGTGGACCAGTGGATCCACGACGTGGCCCTTCAGCAGCTTCCGGTGATCTTGTGCCTCGACCGCGCCGGAATGGTCGGCGAAGACGGGGCTACCCACCACGGCGTCTTTGACTTGGCCATGTTCCGCGCCGTTCCGCACACGGCCATTTGGGCTCCGCGCGACGGAGCCGCCCTGCGCGAAGCGCTCGAGGAGGCCTTGGCCTATGGCGGACCGTCCATCATCCGCTACCCAAAGGGCAAGTCTCCGCGTTACGCCGCCCCCCTGCAGCGCCGTGGCGGAATGGATTGGATGCAGTCCGGCACCGGCGTCGCCCACTTCGCCCTCGGAACCGCCCTGAGCCAAGCCCTCGAAGCGGCTGCGCCCAGCCACAGCATCATTGATATGCGCCGCGCCAAGCCAATTGACCCCAACTCGCTGCACTACTTCGCCCGCAACCACCACACCTGGCACGTTTGGGAAGACGCCCAAGCCATCAACGGCGTCGGTCAAGCCCTCGGAACCTGGCTTCTGGAACAGGGATACGGCCACATCGCCCTTCACCGGCACGCCTACCGCGACCGCTTCGTGGACCACGCTCCGCGCGAAACCCAGATTAAGGACGCGCAGCGAAACGGCTAAGTCGCCGCGAGCCGGCCAGTCCCGCAAAAAACAGGTCCGACCCCCTGGGTCATTCGGATTTTTCCAGATTTACTTTTTTTTCGCCTCAGAGCAAATCACGGGTTCAGGAAAAACCCAAGGCCTCGCGCACCCGACGTAGAGTGGCCTGAGCCACAGGTCGAGCTTTAGCGGCGCCGTCCCGAAGCACGGCGTGCACGGCGTCAGGGTCGGCCATCAATCGGTCGAATTCGGCACGAGGACCCGAAAAGCGCTCCAGGATGGCCTCAAAAAGAGCCGTTTTGGCGTGGCCGTAGCCGTATCCGCCCGCGCGGTAGGCCGCTTCCATCTCGGCGACGCGCGAGGGGCTGGCGATCAAGCGGAACAGCGTAACCACATTGCAGGTCGAGGGATCCTTGGGCTCTTCGAGGGGCGTCGAGTCGGTCACAATGCCCATGATCTGCTTTTTCAGTTCCTTTTCAGGCAAGAACATGTCAATGACGTTGCCGTAGGACTTGGACATCTTTTGGCCGTCGGTTCCAGGAATCGTCATCACCGACTCTTGAATTCGCGCCTCGGGGAGCACAAATACCTCCCGACCCGTAGTGCGGTGGAACGTCTCCGCAATGTCGCGCGTAATTTCAAGGTGCTGGCGCTGGTCCTTGCCCACCGGAACAAGGTGCGCATCGTACAGCAAAATGTCTGAAGCCATAAGGACCGGGTAGTCAAAGAGCCCGGCATTCACATCGCTCAGGCGGTCTGACTTGTCCTTGAAGCTGTGGGCGTTCGCCAGCATCGGGTAGGGCGTAAAGCAGTTGAGGTACCACGTGAGCTCGGTACACTCCGGCAAGTCGCTTTGGGCATAAAACACCGTGCGCTGCGGATCCAATCCGCACGCCAACCAAGCCGCCGCCGTGGCCAGCAAATTGGCCTGGCGGGCCTCTGGGTCTTTGACCGTGGTCAACGAGTGAAGGTCCGCGATAAAAAGGTAGGACTCATTGGACGGATCCTTGGCCAATTCAATGGCCGGAAGGATGGCGCCCAGCACGTTCCCAAGGTGCTGGCGTCCGCTGCTTTGAATTCCGGTGAGGATGCGTGCCATGCTGCGAAGTTAACCCCGACACGGCTAGCGGCTCGAAGGGCCGTACGCAATCATAATTGTTGCTTATACAGTTTTTATAATCCTTTTCGGTCGAGGGACCAAATACCGCCGCAAATCTCCAGTTTTTGAGCGTTTATATTAATTTTCAGTTTATTAAATGAAACAATTTCAAGGACGAATTCGCGAAACCGCAAAAGGCGTTGAATTTTTTTCTACTTTTCCTAAACAAAACATATCATTAAATGTTAACCTAACACAAAATCCACCTAAAACTTGATTTATGCAATTTCTCGAAGTACTCACCATTGATCCGGCCGATCCCGTAAGCTTTACGTTCTTCACGGGCTACATGGCCATGTTCGCCGCCTCTGTATTCTTCTTTATGGAGCGCAGCCGCGTCGCCGACGAGTGGAAGCTCTCGCTGTTGGTTTCTGGTTTGATCACCGGTATCGCAGCCGTGCACTACTACTACATGCGCGACTTTTACCAAGCGACCGGAACGAACCCGATCGCCCTTCGCTACATTGACTGGACCCTGACGGTTCCCTTGATGTGTGTGGAGTTTTACTTAATCACCAAAAAAGCAGGCGGCACCAGCGGCTTGCTTTGGCGCCTGATTTGGGCCTCAGTAGCCATGCTGCTGCTCGGCTACATCGGTGAGGCCTTCTACGCGGACCAAACCCAATCTTGGGTGTGGGGCGCTCTGTCAGGTCTTGCATACTTCTACATTGTATGGCTTGTTTGGAAGGGCGAGGTTGCGACCTTGGCTGCCAATGCAGGCGGAAAAGTTCAGACGGCCGTCAAGGCCTTGGGCTGGTTCGTACTCGTAGGCTGGGCGATCTACCCCATCGGGTACATCGCAGGCACCGAGGGCGGACTCTTCGGCGTGAAAGTGCTCGAAGGCCTGTCAATGGACTTGGTGTACAACATCGGCGACGCCATCAACAAGATTGGCTTCGGTCTGGTAATCTACACCTTAGCTCAAAAAGACTAAGTCTAACCTCGGATTTTGTGCACGGAGCCGCCCCTCGGGGCGGCTCTTTGCATTTAGCCCCGTGCCCAGCGCTCGCGGAGCACCTCTACGGTGCGCCATATTCCGTGCGGAACCGCGAACAGCGAGAGCGAAACGAATGCGGTGCGCACCAATCGATCGTCGAGCGAAGTCCCGGCCGCGGATCCAAAAACCGCCGCCGCCACCAAAAAGGTAAACGCCGTGGCCCCCAGAACTTTGACGCGGTGCTCCTTCAGCACGGGCCAAATCTTGCGAGCGCTGTGCAGCGAGTGTCCGCCGACAAAGTAGGCCACAAAGGCAGTCAGCGGTTCAAGCAAGCGAAACACGGCCACAAGCACTAGAATTTGAACAAACACAAAGACGACGTGCCTCCATTGGGTCGACCGAACCGCGTAGTGCGCGAACAACGTGAAGGCTAAAAAAATCCAAAGGCTGCGCGCTAGCGATAAGCCATGCGTCCATTCCGGTCCCGCCCACGATGTTTCAGCCAGCAGTCCGAATAGCCGAAGCACTTCAGCCTCGTGAAACATACTGGGGGCGAGCACCACCAGCATGCCGCGCACCAGGGTTTCGTGCAGAAAAAGAGCGGTACCCGATTCGGTCGCCGCATCTTCAGAACCGAAGTGCAGCATGCTCAAGGCCAAAAAGACCCCAAGAGCCCATGAGGGCGCCCAAAACCAAAGTGCGCCAAGGAGCACAATACTGGCGGCGTAGTACCCCAAGGCGGGACGTGAGATGCTTCCGCGCTCCGTGAGGATGTCCGTCGCCCCGTGGGGCATTCCGGTAGCGATTCCGAGGGCTAAAATCAAAGGGTGCGCGGTGGCGGGCAGCGCGTACAGCAGGGCTCCGAGCAGGGCGACCAGCAGCAGTTCCGTCACGGAACGAGCCTAAAGTCCAAGCGCAGCGGGAACGTGATTCCCAGACCGGGCTCTACGACCTGCAGCTCGGAATGCCAGAGCTGAAGGGTTTCGGCGTCCCAATCCACCTTGAAAATCAGCGTGTCGGGGTAGTCGTAAAACCAGATTTCGCGCTCAACCGGCTTATACCAGTAGGTGCCTATGCGCGACTTGGTGTAGGTGTAGGGCGCCACGCTGGGTAGCAAATCGGCCGTGAACTGAATCTGGTAGTCCACCAGGTCCGAATCGTTCCGGCGAAAAAAGTCGAAGCGGCCAGAAACGTCACGGGCTTTGTTGTGCACCCGCACTGGGACCACGGTGTCCCCCACATTCATGGGGAGGTCGGCGGTGTAGGTCACCGAATCCAGGGTCCAGCCGGCCGTAAGCCGCGGCAAAAAGGGCCCGGTGGCCTCAGGTGGCAAGCCGCCCGAAGGATCGGGGTCCTTGCACCCAAGCATCATGGCGACCGCCAGAAACCAGAAACCTCTTGCCCTAACCATTAATGTCAATGAATCGCTCCACGTCTTTGATTTTGCCAAACACGACCAACTCGTCGATTTCCTCGATGACCATGTCGTCTTGCGGAACGCCTTTGATGTGGGCAACTTCGTCATCTCCGCCCTTTTGAATGACCGTGACCAGGTTGAGGCGGTACTTTTCCAACAGGCCAATGTCTTTGAGCGACCTTCCCACCGTACTCCGGGGGGCGGCGATTTCTACAATCTCGTAGTTGTCCGGAAGGGTAACGCACATCATCATGCCGGGGTTGATGAGGCGCTCGGCCACGTTTTTACCCACCTCTTCTTCGGGCGAAAGAACCTCCCTCACCCCCATTTTTTCGAGGATTTTGCGTTGGGTCTCACCTTGGGCGCGGGCAATGATGCGGGTGACGCCCATCTCCATGAGCTTCACCGTGGTCAGCAGCATACCTTCAAAATTCTGTCCGATCGACACCACCACTGCATCCATATCGAGGATGTTCTGCGCCTTCAGCGCACGCGGGTCGGTTGAATCCATTACCACGGCATAGGCCACTTGGTCTTTGATCCCTTCGACCTTGTCTTCGTCGATGTCGATTGCGATCACCTCGGCGCCCTTTTCAGAGAGCTTTCGGCAAATGGCGGAACCAAACTGGCCCAACCCGATTACGGCAAATTTGTCCGCCATGATGTTGAAAATCTTACTACGAAAGTACGGAAAGTGCCTGATCTAAGTCGGCCGTGAGGTCGTGCACGTCTTCGAGGCCCACGCTGAGGCGAATGAGGCCGTCGGTCACGCCCGTCTTTTCGCGTTCAGCCTTCGGAATGCTCGCGTGGGTCATGGTCGCCGGATGGCCCGCGAGCGACTCCACGCCGCCCAAAGATTCAGCCAAAGTGAAGACCTTGAGGGCCGAAACCACCGCGCTGGCCTTGGCCAGGTCGTTGTCGTGCAAGGCAAACGAAACCATTCCGCCAAACTGCTTCATTTGGCGCGCCGCCACCTCGTGGCCCGGATGGTCCTTGAGGCCGGGGTAGTACACCTTGCGAACTGCGGGGTGCTTGGCAAGGTGGGCTGCCACAACCTCGGCGTTTTGGCAGTGGCGATCCATGCGCACGTGCAGCGTTTTAATTCCGCGCAGCGCCAAAAAACTGTCCATCGGACCGCAGACCGCGCCCGAAGCGTTCTGGATGAAGTACAGGCGCTCAGCCAGCGCCGCGTCGCCCACCGCGAGCAGCCCCAAGACTAAGTCGCTGTGGCCGCCCAAGTACTTGGTCGCGGAGTGTAGAACGATGTCGGCTCCGAGCTCCAGCGGGCGCTGCAGGTAAGGCGTTGCAAAGGTGTTGTCAACCACCACCAGGGCGCCCACCTTTTTGGCCTCGTCAGCCAAGGCCTTGATGTCGAGCACGTTGAGCATGGGGTTGGTCGGGGTCTCGAGCCACACCATCTTGGTAGCAGGAGTGATCAGCCCGCGCAGCTCAGCGGGATCGGCCAACGGCGCAAAGCTGAACTTCAGTCCAAAGGGCTCAAACACTTTGGTGAAGAGGCGGTAGGTTCCGCCGTAGAGGTCGCTCGTGCTGACGACGTGGTCGCCGGGCTTCAGGAGCTTCATGCACGCGTCCACTGCCGCGAGGCCGCTGCCGAAGGCGAGGCCGTGGGTTCCGCCCTCGATGGCCGCAATGGCGTTCTCAAGCGCGCGCCGCGTCGGATTTTGTGTGCGGCTGTACTCGTAGCCTTTGTGCACGCCCGGAGCTTCTTGGGCGTAGGTAGACGTCTGGTAAATCGGAGGCATAACCGCCCCAGTGGACGGGTCGTGGTGCTGGCCTCCGTGGATGGCAAGGGTGTCGAAATGCATAGGGTAAATCTACGCCAATTGAGCAAGTGGTTGCGGGTTGCTGGCGAACGGGGTGCGAGCAGCTAGTAGCTATTTTGCGCTACGGCCTAACTTCGGGTCATGGTCGGCCGCTTCGCCCCTTCTCCCACCGGAATCATGCACTGGGGCAACGCCTCCACGGCGCTTGTGGCTTGGCTGCAGGCGCGGGCGGCGGGCGGACGCATGCTGCTCCGCATGGAAGATGTGGATGCGCAGCGGAGCAAGCCCGAGTTTGCCGACGGTTGGCGCCGCGACCTCACCTGGCTGGGCTTGGACTGGGACGAAGAGGTAGCGCCGCAGTCCCAGCGCGGACCCCGCTACGCGGAGGCCCTCGCAAACTTAACCGCCCAAGGGCTAGTCTTTGCGTGCCGCTGCACGCGGCGCGACATGGAAGAAGCGGTTTCGGCGCCCCACGGAAGCTTCATGGGGTCCTACCCCGGAACCTGCGCCGACGGCCAATGGCCGCTCGACGGTCCGGGTGCACGGCGCCTTAGGATTCCTCACGAGTTTTGGGAACGCCCGGCCGACAGCGCCAAGCTTCGGGATGAGCCTGCCGCCACGGGACGGTTGGGGCTTAATGATGCGGTGGTACTTCGCCGCGCCGACGGCGCCTGGGCGTACCAGCTGGCCGTAGTGGTCGACGACCTGGATCAGGGCGTGACGCACATTGTGCGCGGCCGGGATTTGGAGGACAGTGCGCCGCTTCAGCAGTTTCTGCACCGCGCCCTTGGCAATCCGCGGCCGCCGCAGGTGGCGCACGCTCCGCTTTGGATGGGTCCGGACGGGCACCGGCTGAGCAAGCGGCACGGGTCGGTGGGCGTGCGGAATTCGGGGTTGGAGGCGGCCCAGGCCGTGGGCCTCCTGGCCCACGGCCTGGGGCTGCGCGACCGCCCGGACGCCTGTACTCCCGACGAATTGATCGACGACTGGCGGGCGCGCGGCCCGGCCACCCTCGCCTGCGGCGAGGTGGCGGCCGCCTCCTTCCTACCTTTGCCCCTATGATTCAATCTATGACCGGCTTCGGCCAGGCAAGTGCCACGTTCGAGGGGCTCCGCATCTCGGTAGAAATCCGCTCGCTCAACAGCCGCGGCCTCGACCTCAACCTGCGCATGCCGCACCGCTACCGCGAGCGCGACTTAGTGTGGCGCAAAATGATTGGAGATGCGGTGCAGCGCGGCAAAGTCGACGTCAGCATCAACCGCGAACAGGCCGAGGGCCGCAGCAGCAGCTTGAATGAAGCCCACCTACGCCAAATCATGGACGACCTGCAGCGCATTGCGGGCGGCAGCTTGACTCCGGCTGAGGCGTTGGCGATGGCCTTGCGGGTTCCGACGGAACAGGGTCCTTCCATTGACTTGGACCCCGCCGAAGCAGAAGCGGTGGAGGCCCTGATTCGTTCCGCGCTGGACGCGTTTCAAACGTTTCGCAGCCACGAAGGTTCCGCCCTCGCCAAAGACCTCGAAGCCAATTTGGCGACGATTGAGCGAGGCCTTCCCGTCATTGAAGCTGCGGAACCCGAGCGGCTGGACCACCTCAAGGGCCGCCTAACCAAGGCCGCCGTGAAGGCTGCCGACGACCAGCCGATGGACCTGCAGCGCTGGGAACAGGAACTCCTTTTTTACGTTGAAAAGATTGACATCAACGAAGAAAAGGTCCGCCTCAAGGCGCACATTCAGCACTTCCGTGAGGCCTTGGCCGCTGGTGAAGGCCGCAAACTCGGCTTTTTGGCCCAAGAACTCGGCCGCGAAATCAACACCCTCGGCAACAAAGCCCACCACGTCGGCATGCAGCGCCAGGTGGTTCAGATGAAGGAGGAACTCGAGAAAATCAAAGAGCAAGTCCTCAACGTCCTGTAAACCAGCAGCCAGTAACTAGCAACTAGAAGCCAGAAGCCAAAAAGCCCTATGTCCCCCGGCCAACTCCTCATACTTTCTGCTCCGTCGGGCGCCGGCAAAACCACGCTGGTGCGCCGTTTGATGGCGCAGCTTCCGGGGCTGGCGTTCAGCATTTCGGCGACGACGCGGGCTCCGCGCGGTAGCGAAGAGGACGAAGTCGACTACCACTTTTTGACGACCGAAGACTTTCGGGCGCGGGTGGACCGAGGCGATTTCCTGGAATGGGAAGAGGTCTACCCCGGCCGCTACTACGGAACCTTGCGCAGCGAGGTCGAGCGCCTCTGGGCCGAGGGCAAGGTCGTTGCCTTCGACATCGACGTGATGGGCGCACTCAACCTCAAACGGCAGTTTGGGGACCGCGCGCTGGCGATGTACGTGGCGCCGCCTAGCCTCGAGGTGCTGGGTCAGCGACTTCGCGGGCGCGGAACTGAGACCGAAGACCAAATCGCCCAGCGCTTGGCCAAGGCCGAGTGGGAGCTCGCCCAAGCGCCTGGGTTTGACCGGGTGGTGGTCAACGACGACCTCGATCGGGCTGAATCCGAAGCCCTCGCGGCGATTTTAGCCTTTGCTCCGTCGTGCGCATAGGACTGCTGCTGGGCACGTTTAACCCCGTGCACCTGAGCCACTTGCTGGTGGCCGAGCGACTCCAAAAGCACGCTCGCCTCGACGAAGTCTGGCTTGTTTTGACCCCGCGCAATCCGTTCAAGCAGGGCGAAGCGCTCGCGAGCGACGCCCACCGGTTTGCCATGCTGCAGCTCGCGGTGACCGGTCGGTCGGGGCTGGCGGCGAGCGACGTCGAACTCGGGTTGCCCCAGCCCAACTACACGGTCGACACCTTGGAGCTCCTGGCGGCGCGGCACCCCGAACACCAGTTCGCGCTGCTCATGGGCGAAGACAACTTGGCGGGTTTTGACCGCTGGCGGAATCCCGACCGCATTCTGGAACTGGCCGAACTGGTCGTGTACCCCCGGCCCGATTCGGGGCTCGACCCCGAGTCGAGCTGGCTGCAGCATCCGCGCGTTCGCCGGGTAGACGATGCCCTGATGGCGCGCAGCAGCACCGGGGTGCGCCGTAGTGTGGCCGAAGGTTCCGAAGCCCTTGACGACCTACCGGCCGCCGTCGCAGCGTATATTCGAGATCACGATCTCTACCGCTAGACTTTTATGAGCC
>SYCM01000074.1 GCA_005786915.1 Bacteroidota bacterium
GCAAATTCCCGGCTACACCGACGACGGGCTGTACATGCAAGAGCGTGACGTACTGCTCTGCAACCACCCCGAGGTACTCGAAAAAGTGCTGCTCGAGGTGCCCAAAATGCTGGCGCTCCACTGCGAAGACGAGCAGCGCATCCAGAAGCAGATGCTCGAGGCCCAGCGCAGTTTTGGGGTGGACCTTCCGATTCGGGCGCACAGCCAGATCCGAGACGAAGAGGCCTGCGTTACCGCCACGCAGCGGGTGCTCGAGGTGCAGCGCTCGGTTCCGCGACCCGTACACGTTTTGCATGTTTCTACGGCTCGCGAGGTGCAGTTGATTCGCGCCGCAGCCGCTGAAGGTCAGCGTGTTACCGCCGAGCTCTGCGTCCACCACGCGACTTTTAGCCAAGGAGACTACGGACGCTTGGGGGCGGCCATACGTTGGAATCCGTCGGTCAAAGCGAGCACCGACCGCGACTACCTGCGCCAAGCGGCCGCCCGCGGATGGATGGCCACGCTGGCCACGGACCACGCTCCGCACCGCTGGAGCGAGAAGGGCGGACCCTACCCCTGCGGCTGCTCCGGCGCGCCTTCGGTGCAGCACCTTTTGGTCCAGGCCCTCGAGTGGGTCCACGACGGCGAGTGGACGCTCTCCCAGCTCGTGCAGCTCACCAGCCACGGCGTGGCCGACCACTTCGGGCTGCGAGAGCGGGGCTACCTCGACCCCGGCTGCTGGGCTGACTTTGTCTTGGTCGACCCCCTCGGCGGAACCGAAGTGCGCCCCGACACCAGCTACTACGCCTGCGGCTGGTCGCCGTGGGAGCGCAAGCGCTTCCGCAGCCGCGTCGTAGCCACCTACGTCAATGGATGCGAAGCCTTCAATGCGGACCAGCGCCTTTGGGCCCCTTCGGCACCCGGACAGTCCTGTCTTTTTAACCCCACCGTATGAGTTTACTCCTCGAAAACTTCACCAGCCCGGCCCTGCTCTTTTTCTTACTCGGGATCGCCGCCGCCTTGATTCGCAGCGATCTGGAGCTTCCGCCCACTTCGTCCAAGTTCATCTCGATCTACCTGCTGCTGTCCATCGGATTCAGGGGTGGTCAGGAGCTGGCCCATGAAACCCTGCGCCCCGACAGCATTGCCGTGTTCGGATTGGCCTTGGCCTCGTCAATGCTCGTTCCTGTCTACGTCTTTTGGCTGGCCCGCCGCTCGCTGGGGGTGGCCAATGCCGGAGCCGTCGCCGCCGCCTACGGTTCCGTGAGCGCCGTGACCTTTGTGGCCGCGGGCACCTTTTTGGAACGCATGGGACTGCACTTGCCAGGTTACCTCGTCGCGGTAATGGCCTTTATGGAGGCGCCTGCGATCGTTGTTGGCCTTTGGTTGGCTCGCCGCGCGGGGGCTTCGGGTGGAACGGATTTCTGGCTCCGACACGCCCTGACCAACGGGTCGGTGGTCCTCGTGCTCGGCAGCCTTTTGGTCGGATTCGTCACCGACGACGCCCAGGCGGAGGGCATTCGGCCGTTCACCAACGACCTGTTCAAGGGATTTCTGGCGGTCTTTTTGCTCGACATGGGCCTTTCGAGCGGCCGCAACCTCAAGGCCCTCTGGGGCGCCGGCTGGCAGCCCTTCGCCCTTGCGCTGCTGCTTCCGCTCGTGAACGGAACTCTAATGGCGCTACTTTCATCGGTGACCGGGGCCCCCGTCGAAGCCCGCTTCATGCTCAGCGTTTTGGCGGCCAGCGCCAGCTACATTGCGGTTCCTGCAGCGATGCGAATTGCCTTGCCCGAGGCCAATCCCGGAATCTACCTACCCATGGCCCTCGCCCTGACCTTTCCGGTCAACATGACGCTGGGGATTCCATGGTACTACTGGCTGATTAGCTAGGTAGCTCGCGAGGTTGGCCAGGTTCGCTCGTTGGCAATTAGCGCTTCGCGCTAGGGCTGCTTCGTGGCTAATTTCTCTAAACGGATATTCGGGCTAATGAATTGACATGCAAGTAAGTATGCAATTTGAGATTTGAGAGAAATAGTAAAATCCGGTTATAACCGAACGGTTGGCTGAAGATGAAAGCCACTTTGAATCCGCAAGTTGCTCGCAACTAGTTGCATGCCAACGGGCTAACCTCGCCAACGAGCTAAATGAACCGGCGCACCTTTTTCACGTAGTCCGCGTAGTCCGGGTACTTGCCGGCGCTGATGCCTTCGCTGAAGTTGGCGCTTCCGTGAAAGAGGAAGATGAGCAGGATGCAGCCGACGATGCTGGCGTTGAGCCATTCGCCGGTGGCCGCGCCGGTGAAGAGGTAAAAGACGACCCAGATGGACTGCTCGCAGGCGTAGTTCGGGTGGCGCGAACGGCCCCAGAGTCCGGTGTGCACGAAGCCTTTGCCGTAGACGGGTCCGAGGTCTTCGCCGGCGGCGAGGCGGCGGTGCTTTTCGCGCTGGAAGTCCCATTGCTGCTGGTCCGCCACGAATTCAAGCGCGACGAGGGCAATCATGGCCAGGGCGAGCAGGGCGTCGAGGGTGGTGAGCACGCTGGTTCCGCCACTCGGACGCCAGGCGTAGGCGATCGGCAGGGTGAAGAGCAGGATCAGGCCCATTTGGTAGACGCAGATGAAGAGCAGGTGAAAGATTTGCCAGACCACGGGGCGGTTGAGCGGAGCCATTTGGCGCAAAACCTCCCAGCGGTAGTCCTCTTCGCCCTTCCAGGGGAGCCAGCTGTAGCCCCCGCGGCGCGCGAAGTTGAAGGTCAGGCGGGCGCCCCAGAGGCCCACGAGTCCGGCCATGAGGGTGGCGCGCGGATCCCAGCCGGTGAACCACGCGGCGTAGACGGCGTAGACGATGGGCACGGTGCTCCACAGGCGGTCGACTTGGCTGTGGTTGCCCGTCAGCACCCCAGCGAGGTAGGTGTAGGCGGTGAATCCGGCCCAAATGGCCACCAAGTTGCGGAGGAGTTCCGTCTGCTCGGGCTCGAGCGCGGGGCTGTAGAACCAGGACCAGGCAACCGCGCCAATGAGGGTGAGGCCGAGGAGGAGGGCGGTGCGGATCATGCGTTTGAAGCGTTTAAAGTGTTTTGGCAACGCTAATGTAACCAAACGGTTAAATTCAAACGTTTTTCTATCTTGGGAAGCATGAAATTCAGCTATTTGCGCGGCCGTCTGGCCAAGCGCGGTTGGGAGTACCGCGATTCGTTTCCCACGGGACTGCGTCAGTACGTGCTGGTGTTTGGTCCGCACACCCACAGCCGGGATTTTTGGACCGGACTCTGCATTCGCGAAGATTTGGGCCTGCACCACCTGCACGTGCTGGGCAAAAAGCCGCTTTTTCGCGGAATTCAAGGCTGGTTTTTGCGCCAATTGGGCGGAATCCCCGTCGACCAGCACGCCGCGGGAGGCGTCGTGGGTCAGGTGGTGGAACACTTTCGAAGCGACCCTAACTTTTGCCTCGCGCTAGCCCCCGAAGGCACGCGCGCCAAAGTGGACGGGTTGCGCAGCGGCTACTACGAGATCGCCAAGGCGGCGGGGGTTCCGATTGTCGTGCTCGGAATCGACGCGGGACGCAAAATGGTGAGCATCAGCGCGCCCATTATGCCGTTGGACACCAAGGAGGCCACGGACGCCCGGGTGCTCGAAATTCTGGGTCCGCTCGAGGGATTTGTGCCCGAAAAAGGCCTACAGCACCTGACGCCCGACCGCGCCAGCCGGCTGATGCCCGAGCAGCTGGCGTGGAACGCCCAGACGTTTCCGACCCGCTTGTTTTTGGACCAGCCCGTCGAAGGCGGACGCATCCAAATGACGCACGCCGAGGCCTACGCCGAGGCGCAGCGCTTCGCTCGCGGACTATACGCCTTGGGCGTCGCGCCGGGCGATCGGGTGGCCTTGATTGGCAAAAATTCCGCGCACTGGCTCATTTACGACTACGCGGTGTCGCTGGCCGGAGCCGTTTCAGTGCCCATCTACCCCACGATCGACGGGCCGACGGCGCGCGCGGTTTTGGAGCATTCCGAGTCCAAGGTCGTGGTGCTCGGCAAGCTCGACGACGCGACGCGCTACCGCGAATGCGTTCCCGAAGGCATTGAGGTCGTGACCACCCCAGACCACCAGCGCGCGGACGCTCGCAGCTGGGACGAGGTCTGCGCGATGGGCGACCCGGCGGCTGTGTTTCCGACCCTGCACACCGACAACCTGATGACCATCATCTACACTTCGGGCACCACCGGAATGCCCAAGGGGGTGATGCACAGCTACCGAAACTTCCAGGAAGCGTTTCGCATCATTTTGACGCAGTTCAGCTTTTTGCACCAGGAGGTGTTTTTGAGCTACCTGCCGCTCTGCCACGTGGCCGAACGCATGATCATATCCGCCGCCGGGGTCTAC
>SYCM01000075.1 GCA_005786915.1 Bacteroidota bacterium
AACTGAACTACCGCACCAGAAGGGCTGCAAATATACATTGACTAGGCAGATTTCAAAATGCTCGCGGGCCTCATTTTGCGAATCCACAGCCAGGGTACGAAAATCGATGGAGTAAAGCTCAGGAACACAAGAAAATAGAGTTGGGCGAAGCGCGCAAAACTCCAGGAAACAGGCACCACCTTCACGTAGTAGGTCTCGGGATTTAGGGTAAGGACGCCTGCGGAATCTTGAATTCCGAGCACAGCAAAGGCGACCACAATGCCCCACAGGGCCCCGCGAAGCAGCATGGGCACGAGCATTCCGGCCAGCGCCACGGGCGCTTGAGACGCCGACCATCCCACGGCGCGAAGCAGGGCTAGGGCCCGCTGCTGCTCCAGCGAAAGGATGAGCAAGGTTCCGCCCAAATTGACGGCGCCCACCACGATCAAAACCACCGCGAGGATGGCCACGTTGGCGTCAAACAAATCCAGCCACTGATACAAGGCCGGCAGGTCGTCTTGGGGCCGGTACACCTCGAGCTGCACCGGGAGCTGGCTGCGCAGCGCCTCCCAATCGGCAGCGGTCAAGGGGTCGCTTCCCCAGCGTACCCAGGTGGCCTGGGCTGAGTCCGGCCAGCGCTGCAGGTTGCGAATTCCCTCGAGGAGCCCAACGGCGGTTTGGGCGTCCCATTCTGCCAGCCCGGTTTCGTACAGCCCCGTGACGCTCAGGTAGCGCAGGGTGGGAGGGGCTCCGGCTTCGCGGCTGGCGTAGTAGGGCATTTCGCCGCCCACCGCGATGCCCAGGCGCTGGCTGAGTTTGCGGCTCAGCAGCACTTCATAGGCGGACTCGGGCGCACGGCCTTCGACGAGCAGTTCATTCCATTGCGGATTCCAGCGCTCCCATCCGAGCCACTGAATGCCCTCCATGCCTTCGGGCCCCGTGGCCACGCCCGCCTTCCAGGCCATTTGCATCCAACGTGCGGAATCCAGATGGAGCGGTTCAAAGTGCACGTTGGTCTCGTAGGGGCTGTGCTGTTCGAGGAGGCGAATTTGCGCCTGACCATAAAACAGTCCGATTTTGGTGCGGATGGCCTGCTGCAGTCCGCCTGAAAAGGAGGTCGCGAGGGTGAGGATGGCAAAGGTGCTTGCGACGACCGCCGTGGCGATTATCTTGGCTCTGCGCTGCCGGCGGCTGGATTGGTTCCAGCGGCGACCGAGCTGCCACGAAGTACTCATGCGTTGGAAACGAGCCATAGAATGCAAAAGTACGCGGACTGCCCTCGCGTTGGCGCTGTTCCTGCTGCTCCTTCCGGGGCTTGCGGCGCAGCACCTGCGCTACGGGGCCGAGCGCGAGCGACTCTACATCCCTGAGCTGCGCGGAAAGCGGGTGGCGGTGGTGGCCCACGCGGCTTCTGTTGCCGACGGCGAGAGCACGGTAGATCGACTGATGCGCCGGGGCATCGACGTGCGCTTTGTATTTACGCCCGAACACGGGTTTCGCGGAACCGCCTCAGCCGGCGAAAAGGTCGACGCGGTGCGGGATTCCGCCACCGGACTGCGCCTGGTTTCGCTGTACGGAGAGCGCCGAAAGCCGTCCAAAGCCGACCTCGACAGCGTCGACGCCGTGGTCTACGACCTTCAGGACTTGAGCATTCGCTTCTACACCTACGTTTCGACCTTGGCCTACGTCATGGAGGCCTGCGCCGAGCACCGCAAGGAGCTGGTGGTGCTCGACCGTCCGACTCCTTTTGCCGACGTGGTCGACGGCCCCCTGCTCGATACCTCGGCCCACCGGAGTTTCGTGGGCCTTCACCCGGTTCCGGTCCTCTACGGCTTGACCTCGGGTGAGTACGCCTTGATGGCCAAAGGGGAACGCTGGATCAAGGGCGCGGACTCCCTGGCGCTCCTCGTGGTTCCGGTCGAGCACTACCGGCGCGAACGCGTGTATCCGTCGGCGCCGCCTTCGCCCAACTTGGCCACGCGGAACGCCATCGACTGGTATCCCTCGCTCTGCTTTTTTGAGGCCACCGACGTGTCGGTGGGGCGCGGAACGGACCACGCCTTTGAGCAGTACGGCGCGCCCTGGTGGGGCGATTCGAGCTTTTCGTTTGTGCCCCAATCGCGGGTGGGGGCGAGCCAGCCTCCGCACGAGGGGGTGACCTGCTACGGCGTCGACCTTCGCGCAACCCCCGCGCCCTTGGGCATTGACTGGTCGCACCTTTGGGAGGCCAAGTACCGCTACGATTCCGTGAAGGTGGTGGACAGCCTGACGCTCCGTCCGCCCTTTGCGCGGAGTTTTTTAAATCGCCTGGCCGGAACGAGCGCCCTCATGACGGCGCTGAACGAGGGCTGGTCGCACGAGCAGTTCCGCACCTCGTACTTCACCGACGTGATGCGCTACAATTTTGCCCGCCAGCGCTACGTGCTGTACGAGTCGGCTACCGACTACCAGCCGAGCGAGGCCGCGCCAATGCAGGTACCCATGCCCGAAGAGGCCCCGAAGCCGCGCCGCACGCGCCGACTCCGAAGCCTCTTCGGCAAAAAGTCCGGTTAGCCGAACTCAGAAATCGACGATGATGCCCAGGCCGGGCTGCACAATTCCTTGGGTATTGTCCAGGAACTTGGTGAGGTACTGCGTCGGGTTATTGGGGTCCACGACAGGATTTCCGTTGTCGTCGCGCAACACGTCGATGAACTTAGGGCCTTCGAGTTGGTAGGCCAGCGCGTTTTGCACGTCGAAGTACAGGTCGAGGTTCCATTTTTCGAGGAACCACTTTTTGTCGATGCGCAGGTTGAGGCGGTCGAACTCCCCGAAACGCTCTGAATTCAGGCGGCTGTAGTCGGGCAGGCCGCGACCAAACACGTTCCAGTTTTGGATGTTCGCCGTGCGCTCGAGATCAAACGGGGTGTAGGGCGCTCCGCCGAGGTGCTGGTACTGTCCGCCAAACTCCCAGTTCTTGCCGAATTTCTTGCCAAACGTGAAGGTTGCAATCATGCGGTTGTCCCACGACGAAGGCACGTAGGTACCCAAAAAGTCGGCAAACTCGCTGCGGACTAGAGTTACCGCTGCAATGCCGAACCAGCCCTTGAACAGCTTTTGCTGGTAGGTGAATTCGGCACCGTAGGCGCGGCCCGTGCTCGTCGGGGTGGCTAGCTGATTGCCGATTACGCCAAAGTCTCCGCCCAACGTCGCGAGCGAAATGCTGTCGCGCAGCAGCAAGGGGTAGTACTGGTAGGCCTTGTAGAAGCCCTCGACGCTGGCCTTGGCGTTCCAAGGCAAGAATCGGGTACTGCCCAGCACGTAGTGGTCCGCCTGGATGTAGCGAAGCGACGAATTATCGCCGTCTACGCCCACGTAGCCCAAGGCCGTGAACGGCGGAAGCTGGAAGTAGCGCCCCACGTTGGCGTCAAGCGTCCAGTTTTCGGTGAGGTTGTAGCTGAGGGCCGCCCGCGGCGAAAGCTGGTCCAGCGGGTTTTGGGTGTTTTCGTTGAAGTCGCCGAAGTCGGTGCGCAGTCCGAGCGAAAGCTTCAGGCGCCCGTCAGCAAACTTGCCCACGGCGTTGGCGAACATCGATCCGCGGTAGTACACGGCTTCGGTGGTGTAGTCCAGCACAAATCCGCCCGGAAAACGCTTGTCGAACGTATTGGTGTTGTACTTCAGCTGCTCGGCGCCAAAGCCCACCAGGCCTTCCCAGTTTTTCAACTTCCACGGCTGCTCGACGCGAAGTTTGTTGGCGATTTCTTGGCTGCCGTAGTTCAGCAGAAGGTCGCCGTTGACGTCGTTGTTGGCGTACTTCTCAGACTGGTTGTCGAGCATGAACCTACTCAAGACGACGTTGGTCGCTCCGAACCGCCCGAAGTGGGTGTACTTGGCCCCAATCGAGTAGTTCCATTGGTTGTAGGAGGGTAGGTAGTTCAGGATGTAGCGCTGGTCCTCGGTCTCGTTGCGTTCAAGGTTGAGCACGCTCACATCGTAGGCGCCCAGGCTCAAAAACGTGATCTGGTTCTTGCGGTTGAACTTGTGCTTGATTTTGATTTGGTAGTCGTTGTAGGTGGGTAAAAACGGCAGGCCAATGACGCCAAACAGGTACTGCAGGTAGCTGCGGCGCACGCTCGCTAGGTAGGTGGTTTTTTTCGAAAGCGGACCGTCCAAGGTCAGTCCCACCTCCGAGGCGCCGACCTGAAAAATGCCATTGACTTTTTCTTCGGATCCGTCGCGCAGGTTCAGTTCCATCACGGAGCTCAAGCTGCCGCCGCGCTGCACCGGGAAGGCGCTCGTGTAGAAGTCGACGTCGCGAATGAAGTTCACGTTGATCATGCCCACCGGGCCGCCGCTTGCACCCTGAGTGGCAAAGTGGTTAATGGCGGGAATTTCAATTCCGTCCAGAAAGAAAATGTTCTCGTTGGGGCCGCCGCCGCGAATCACCAAGTCGTTGCGAAAGGCCGCTCCGCCGCTCGCGACGCCAGGGAGCGATTGAATCACCTTAGAAATGTCTTGGTTGGCGCCCGGATTGCGTCGGATTTCGTTAATGCCAATGCTTTGAACGCTGACGGGGGACTGGTCCACGCGCTGAAACTGCGACTGGGCCGTGATTTCTACTTCCTGAAGCTGCTGGGCAGATTCTTTCAGTCGCACCTGAAGTTCTGCGGGCTTGGCGCGCGTCAGCTGAACCTCAAAGGCCGTGTAGGCCTCATAACCAAAGGACTCGATGCGCACGTTGACCAAACCGGGGGCGAGGTTGTCGATGCGGAACTTGCCTTCCATGTCGGTGGTTCCGGTGGCGGAACGCCCGTCCACGCGCACGACGGCGCTGGGAATGGGTTCGTTGGTGGTGTTGTCGACGACGGTTCCGCGCAGAGTTGCCTGAGCTAAGGCGTTGAACGACAGCAGGCTGAAGGCGATAAACGCCACAAATGGCAAACTTTGTTTAATCTTCATATTCCATTTAACCCCTTTTTGGGGTATTGGTTCAACAAAAAAGGGCATGAATGCGAAATTTCGCATTCATGCCCTCAGGGGTTGCGTGCGGTCTTACTTGAGTCGGCGAATCAGGGTCTGAACGTCGGCCTCGCTGCTGAAGGGCTTGGATGCCTTTTTGGCATCAGCTAGACCAACTTCTAAAGCCTTTTGAGCTGATTTTAATGCCTCAGCTTTTTTGCCGTTGGACTCCAAAATCTGAGCAAGAAGGTAGTGGTTGTACCAGTTGTCGGCCTTCATACTTACCGCTTTGCGGGCCCATTCTTCGGCTTGCGGGAGCTTGTTTTCCCATCCGTACCGGGCGGCGTTGCGGAAGACCGTCCATTCTGCCTTGGGATCGGCAAGGGCCTTGTCCAGGTTTTCTTTGGCCAGGCGCTCGGTAGGAACCATCACGGTAAATCGCGCGGAGCGGTCTCCCCACGAAACCACCAAATCAGCTGAGCTCTTTTGGATGTTGTCCCAATAAATGAGCATCGTTTCCGTGCGGGATTGGGACACTTCTATGGGAGCGGAGATACGAACCACGTCTTTTTTTTCATCGTACGATGAAACGCCCCAGCCTTCCGTGTCGCGGTTCACTGCCAGAGTCCATTCGCCGTCGTTCGCAAATAGCGACAGGCTGTAGGTGCCGGCGGGAACGCTTCCGTTCCGAAATTCAAGGTCGGTGCTGGTGGTGAGCAAGGTATTGCTGTTCGCCCCAAGGCGCCAGTGCTGGCCTGAAGTCACAACTTCGTTGAACACGTCGCGGCCACGGGCACTCGGGCGCCAGTAGGTGAGCTTGGTGTCGGTGAGGCCAATGCGTTGCTCCACCACGGCTTTGGGCGAAAGCTGGGGCAGGTCTTGGGCAAGCAGCGAAAACGTGCTGAATGCCGCGAGGAGGGCGAATCTTTTCATGGTAGCAATTTAAGGTTTTATACGGATTTATCGATTAGGCCAAACGTTCCAGGGAACGGTGAACAAACGCCGTCAATCGTTCGCCCGTCAACAATCCCTGCTGCAGCAGCGCGAGGTCTTTTGCGTGTAAAATGAGCTGGTCGCGCTCGGTAGGCTCTTCAGCTTTGAGAATTTTCCCCGCCAAGGCATGGTTTCCGTTCACCACCACGTCGTAGTGGTCGGGAAAATCGCCCATACCCATGAATCCGCCGCCTCCGGTCGCGCTCATTTCTTTCATGCGCCGCATGTACTCGGGCATCACCACCATCATCGGCAGGTCGTCGCTGGCCAGGGCTTCCACTCGGACGCTGTAGTTTTTATCGTTAATGGCACCTTCGACATAGCCCTTGAGGCTTTCTTTTTCGGAATCGGTCAGCAAGTGCGCACGTTCTCCTTCTTTCGGAATCAGTTTGTCGAGCGTGTCGCTGTCAACTCGAGCGAAGCGGACTTTTTCTTTGGATCCCTCGATTTTTTGAATCCAGTGGCCGGCGATCGGAGAGTCGAGCAGTACCACGTCGTAGCCTTCTGCTTGTGCCTTTTGAATGCTGCCGTGTTGGCTGTCTTTGTTCGAGGCGTAGAGCACCACCTTCGTGCCGTCCTTGTCGGTTTGAAGGGCTGAGATTTTTTCGAGGTACTCGTCAATCGTGTAGTTCTGCTCGTCCACCGCGCTGCGAAGCAGGCTGAACTTCTGGGCGCGCTCAAAAAACTTATCGTCGGTCACCATTCCGTACTCGATGATGACGGCGATGTCCTTGAACTTCTGCTCGAAGTCGACGCGGTCCGCCTTAAACATTTCTTCGAGTTTGTCGGCCACTTTTTTGGTGATGTGGCCGCTGATTTTTTTGACGTTTCCATCGGCCTGCAGGTAGCTGCGCGATACGTTGAGCGGAATGTCTTTTGAGTCAATCACCCCGTGCAGCATCATCAAGAATTCGGGGACGATGCCCTCCACATTGTCGGTCACAAAAACCTGCGACTGGTATAGCTGAATCTTGTTCTTATTGAGCTCCATGTTGGGCTTGATTTTCGGGAAGAACAGAATTCCAGTCAAATCAAACGGGTAGTCCACGTTCATGTGGATGTGGAAGAGGGGCTCCTCAAAGGTGTAGGGGTAAAGCGCCTTGTAAAACGCTTTGTAGTCTTCGTCGCTCAGTTCGCTGGGCTTCTTGGTCCAAGCTGGACTGTCGGGGTTGATGACGTTGGGCACCTTCTTGGTTTCCCACTTGGCGTCTTCGCCCTCGGCGGCCGCGTTGTAGCGCTCGTCTTTTTCGCCGCAGACGATGGGCACGCTCATGAATCGGGCGTACTTCTTGAGCAGCTCGTTGATTTTGAATTCTTCGAGGAATTCTTCGGAATCGCCGTCAATGTGCAGAATGATGTCGGTTCCGCGGTCTTTTTTCTTCTTTGCCTCCAGCTGGTACTCGGGCGATCCGTCGCAGGACCAGAAGGCGCCCTCGGCTTCGGCAGACTTCCAGCTGCGGGTGTGAATCTCCACCTTGCTCGAAACCATAAAGCTCGAGTAGAAGCCGAGTCCAAAGTGGCCAATAATGGCTCCCTTGTCAATTTTGCCTTCGTAGGCGTTGACGAATTCGGTAGCGCCCGAAAAGGCGACGTCGTTAATGTACTTGTTGACTTCGTCTGAGGTCATGCCGATGCCGCGGTCGCGAATCGTGAGGGTCTTCTTCTTTTTATCGACGTCCACGTGAATCGTCAAGTCACCGAGTTCGCCCGAAAATTCGCCGAGGTTGCTGAGCGTTTTTAGCTTGTTGGTGGCGTCTACAGCGTTGGAGATGAGCTCGCGCAAAAAGATCTCGTGGTCGCTGTAGAGAAACTTCTTGATGACGGGAAAGATGTTGTCCGCCGATACGTTGATTTTACCTGTAGCCATTTTTTAAACGTTTAGTGCGTTGCCTGGGGAACAAGGGCTGTGCCATGGCGGTTACCTTAGCACAACGACTGACAAAATGGCAACCACTCCCTTCATCACCGTGCGCTTCTTTTGCTGGCACGGCCGACGCGCCCAGTGGCGCGCCTTCGGGGCCCAGGGATTTGCCTTGCGCCAGCCGTGGTCGGCCGACGGGCTCCGCTTTGCGAAGCAGTTGGGGAGCGGTGCCGGCGGCGGATTCTCCATCTGGCCCGACTTCAGCACCTACGCTTGGTTTGGAGTTTGGGAATCGAAGACCCATGCCGACGCGTTTTTTGCGAAGGACCCTCGGTGGGCCGAATGGCGGACGTCAGCTCATGAGGAGTGGGGGTGGAATGCCCTGCCCGTAAGGGGTCACGGAAGCTGGGACGGCGTGCACCTGCTTGAAGGGGTTGAGCTTGCGAGCTTGAGTCCCGATGATGAAGTGGCCGTGCTTACCCGAGCCCGCATTAAGTGGTCGCAGGCCCTGCGTTTTTGGTGGAACGTTCCCGGCGCCAGCCGCCACCTCGACCGCCTGCCTGAGTTAATCTACCGCAAAGGCGTAGGCGAGTTGCCCCTCGTCGAGCAAGCGACCTTGAGCGTTTGGCGGAGTGCGGAGGCCCTAGACGCCTTCGCCTACCGAAGCCGTGAGCACGCCCCCATGGTGCGTAAAACGCGGGAATTCGCGTGGTACAGCGAAGAAATGTTCCTCAGGATGAAGGTGTTGGAACGTTGGGAGCCGCGCCCTATCTTGGGTGCATGACCGGACTGCGCTACCTTCTTTCGTTGCTTCTTCCTGCGTCGATTTACCTCGGGTTGCTGAGCCGCGGCCCGTTGGCCTTTGCCGCGCTTGGGTTTGCGTTTGGGTTGGTTCCGCTGCTCGAAGCGGTGCTGCCCGCCTTTGCCGCCAATCTAAGCGAGGCCCAGCGGGCCGAGCGCTTGAGGCAGCCGTGGTACGACGCGCTGGTGCTCGCCCAAATTCCACTGCACGTCGGGGCGATTGCGCTTTTTGTGCACGTGGTTCCTCAAGACCGCGCCGCGGGCGACCTTCTCTCGCTGGTGGGGCACATTACGGCCATGGGGGTTTCGTGCGGATCCTTAGCCATCAACATTGCCCATGAATTGGGCCACCGTCCGAACGCCACCTACCAGCGTTTAGCCCAAGGATTGCTGGTCACCACCTTGTACGGCCAGTTTTTCATTGACCACAATTTGGGGCATCACAAAAACGTGGCGACGCCCGAAGATGCTTCGACGGCCCGATACGGCGAACTGCTCTATGTTTTTTGGTTGCGGAGCATACTCGGCGTGTGGCGCACCGCATGGCGCTTAAAGCCGGGATTAATGGCGGTCATGATTGCCGCGGAATCGCTGATGCTCCTCGCACTATGGCTCATCGCTCCTCAGGCGCTGTTGCCGTTTTTAGGTGCCGCGGCCATGGGCATTTTGTTGCTTGAAACGGTAAACTACATCGAGCACTACGGACTGCGGCGCCAAAAGGTGAGCGAATTCCGCTACGAAAATGCCCAGCCGGCGCACTCCTGGAATTCAAACCATCCCTTGGGTCGGTTCATGCTGTTTGAGCTCACGCGGCACTCTGATCACCATGCGCACCCGCACAAGCCCTATCCGGTGCTCGATCATTTTGACGAAGCACCCCAAATGCCGGCGGGTTATCCCGCAATGATGGTGCTGGCG
>SYCM01000076.1 GCA_005786915.1 Bacteroidota bacterium
AACAGCTTCCAAAACCGTTCTGAAGATTTCGAACTGCCGACGCAGCTCTCAATCGGAGCCAGTAAGGGCTTTACCCTGATGCAGGGCCACAAGCTGACGCTTGCGGGCAACTTCATCTCGAATTCGTTCAAGAAGGACCAGCTTACGGTTGGGGCTGAGTACGCTTACAAGGAGCTCTTCGCCCTTCGCGCAAGCTGGGCGCAGTTTGACAACCGTTTTGACGCCCTGCGCACCGAGGCCCTTACCGGACCGGCGGCGGGCTTTACGTTCAACATTCCGATGGGCGACGGCAAGCTTGACTTGAGCTATGCTTACCGGATGACGAACACCGCGTTTGGCGGAATTCACACGGTTGGCACCGCAATTGTACTATAAACCGAACTAGGTTTTCGACTGAGAAGGCCTCCCCGCGGAGGTCTTCTTCGCTTTTAACCCCTATTGATTATGTCCGTTTCGTACTACACTCCCGAAGGATTTAAGAAGCTCAAAGAAGAGCTTGAGCACTTGCGCAGTGTGGAGCGTCCGCGCATTTCAGAGCAAATCGCTGAGGCGCGCGACAAGGGCGACTTGAGCGAGAACGCCGAATACGACGCCGCTAAGGAAGCCCAGGGCTTGCTCGAAATGAAAATATCGAAGATGGAAGAACTCGTGGCCAACGCACGCATCGTCGACGAATCGCAGTTCGACACGTCTAAGGTGCTCATCTTGTCGAAAGTCACCGTGCGCAACCCGGCCAACAGCGCCACCATGAAGTACACCTTAGTGAGCGAGCAAGAAGCCGATTTGAAGTCGGGCAAGATTTCGGTGAATTCACCGATCGGTAAGGGTTTACTGGGCAAGGCCGCCGGCGAGGTGGCTGAAATTCAGGTTCCGAGCGGAATTATGAAGCTCGAAGTGGTTTCCATCGAACGCTAAGCCATGGCAAGTATTTTTTCGAGGATTATTGCCGGCGAAGTTCCCTGCCACAAGGTGGCCGAAACGGAACGCGCGTTTGCCTTTCTGGACATTCGCCCCCTGACCCAGGGGCACACCCTGGTCGTGCCCAAAGTGGAGGTCGACAGCCTTTTTGAGCTTTCCGAAGAGGACTATCAAGCGGTTTTTGATTTAGTACGCGCGGTGGCCGAGGCCCAGAAAGCGGTCATTCCCTGCAATCGAATTGGGCTGAGCGTCCTTGGATTTGAGGTTCCGCACGCGCACGTACACGTGGTTCCGCTGCGAAGCGAAGCCGACCTCAATTTTGCCAACCCCAAGCTCCAGCTCGAACCCGAGGAGTTTGCGGAGCTGGCCCAACGCCTGCAGAGCGCCTTAGCCGTTCCGAGCATTTAATTTTTTTATAGGTGCCTTGAGTTCAGGGTATTGGAATTTTTTTTAAATTCCGCATACCTAAACTTTAAACGCACTTATGATGAAGAAAATCCTACACCTAATTGGTTGGGTGCTCTTAACGGCTGGGGCCGCACAGGCCCAAGTGGTTTTGAACATTATGTCGCCAAGCTCCATTCAGGGAGGTTTGACGCATACCAACAACGGCAATTCAACAGGTTGGGGCCTCGCGGACCTATTGAACCCTGCGGATGCCGTGCTCGACACGGTCGTCGTGATGGACGACAGCACCGCCGGCGTGAACACCGTGGTCGGCACCGACCCCAATACGGGCAACGCGTACCCCGGAATTCCTAAGAAGTATGAAGGTTGCAACCTAGATACTACGTCAGCATGGCAAAAGAACCGTTTGACGGGAAAGATTGTACTCATAGCTCGGGGTACCTGCGAGTTCGGCCTCAAGGTCTACTTAGCGGAGCGCGCCGGAGCACGTGCCGTCATTTTGTACAACCGCGACAACGCCCAGCTCAATGCGGGTCCGGGTGCGTACGGCGGACTGACGTCCATTCCGTTTGCGATGATTGCGCGCCCCGACGGCGACATGCTGCGCACGGCCATTGAAAGCGGACAAACCGTGGTGGCCTTCTTGGGCAACAAGATCGGTGCGTTCCCGAACGATATGAGCATTTCGCCCGCAGAGGCGATGTATCCGCCGGCCCTCGCGGTTCCGTCGATGATCGCCCAAGACACTAGCGACTTCAAAATGAAGTTGGGCTTCTGGACCCGCAACGACGGTTCGGCCAACCAGGCCAACGTCATCGCAAGCGTCACCGTAAAGCGCGGTACGACGACGGTGTACACCATGTCGACGTCTTCGTTCCCACTTAACTCGGGCGACTCCAGCTACATCACGTTCCCGCCGTTCCAACTCAACGGATACCCCTTGGGTGCTTACGAGGTGAACTACAATGTGAACGTGGCCAACGAGTCCTTCCCGCTCGACAACAACATCGACTTTGCGTCGGTCATTAACGACAGCATCTTCAGCTACGCCCGCGTCGACGGCAGCACGCTCGAGCCGCTGGACAACAACTCGTTCAAGTCCTCAAGCTTCACCTCTTCGTGGGGAATGTGCATCCACTTCCGCCACCCGCAGGCGGACCGCATGCTGCTCAAGGGCGTGCGCTTTGCCGGATGGTCCAACACCGACACGCTCATCGGCCGCACGGTCGACGTATCGGTCGACGAGTGGTTCGATACCTTCACCGATTTGAACGATCCGAACTGTGCGGTGACCAACACCTCGCCGGTGGCCCTGGAGACCTACACCTACGCGACCAACGCGCAGGACAGTCTCGTGACGCACCTTTTCACCGATCCGATTGAACTCGACAACAACCAGCGCTACATCATCTGCGTGAACACGTCCGATGCCGACCTGTACCTCAACCACTCTACGGCGGTGGCCTACCAGCTCAACGACGTGACGGCGGGCGAGCAGCCGCGCGAAATGGTCCGCTCAGACAACAACTGGTTTGTGCGCGGATTCAGCGGCAACGTGATTCCGACTTTGCAACTCCTCGTGGAGCAAAACACGTCGGGCGTGCCTGAGGAAGTGGTGGTGGACGCCCTGGTGTACCCCAACCCCGCGCAGCACATGGTGTACCTGAAGCTCAACGGCTTCGTGCCTACGGCCGGAGTTTCCGTGTACGACCTGAACGGCGCCCTGGTGCTTCAAGCCAACCACGCTTCAGTGGTGGACGGTGAACTGGCCCTTGACGTAAGCGAACTCCCCAGCGGAGCCTACGTGGTGGTTGCCCCCGGCGCCAACCGCGAGCTGCGTGCCAACCTAGTGGTTACCCACTAAGTCCAAGGAGCCATCCTAACAGAAACCCGGCGGAGACGCCGGGTTTTTTTATTCGTTGGGGTGAAAAGAAGTTCGGCGCCCGGCTTCGACGAGTAATGGACCGTGCTTCTTAGGCCACACCTATTTGGCGGCGCGGTCGGGGTTTTGGGTCAGAAACTTCGCCCAGGATGAGGAACGGGGTGAACCCTTCTTTTTAGCAGGCAGCGAACCCGAGACGGCGTTGCTCAGAACGGCCGCACGATCGACAGTCAGCGCGTGGCATGCGGCGACCGCCAGGGCGTCGGTGGCATCGAGGGCCCGCTTGGGGTCGTCGGGAAGGGCAAACATGGCGTGGAGGAATCCGGCGAGCTGCTCTTTTGATGCGGCGCCTCGGCCTGAAATGCGGCGTTTCACGACGGCAGGCGGATACTCCGCTACCGTGAGTCCCCTGCGGAGTCCGGCGCTGAGTACTACGCCCTGGGCCCGCCCTAGCTTGAGCATAGACTGCACATTTTTGCCAAAAAAGGGCGCCTCTACGGCCACGGCGTCAGGCTGGTACCGATCCAGGAGGTCTTCGATGGCCCGCAAAATATCGCCCAGGCGTTCCACCGACTCCTTGGCTGCTGAAAACTTGACGCTGCCCAGGTCAACCAGACTCATGGCAGAACCGTCGCGGTCCACGACCCCAAAGCCCATTACTACGGTGCCCGGATCGATTCCTAAAATGCGCTGCTTCATGCCGCGGGATGCCCGCTGGCCCGCATGCTTTGGGCGGTTGGCGCCTGGAAGAGGTGCAGGCTAAAACTGGGAACCGCGGCGATCAAGTGGTCGAAGAGGTCGGCGGCAACGGCTTCGTAATCTTCAAACACGATGGTGGTCGCGAAGCAATAGATTTCGAGCGGAATGCCCTCTCCCTGCATGGCCAGCTGGCGGACCATGATGCTTTGCTTCTTAGAGACCTTGGGGTGCTCTTGGAGGTAGGCTTCGGCATAGGCCCTGAAGACGCCCAAGTTGGTCATGTGGCGCCCGTTCACGGGGTGGGTTTTGTCGGCGCCCTGATCGGCATTGTAGGCCGCGATTTCGGCTTCGCGGGCGTCGAGGTAGGACTGCACCCGCTGAATTTTGCGGAATTCCTGGAGTTCGGCGTCGTCGATGAAGTGCACGCTTTCGAGGTCGATCACCATGCTTCGCTTGATGCGCCGCACTTTGGAAAGGCGCATTCCGCGCCAGTTCACAAAGGAATCCGTCACAAAAGCCTTGGCCGGAACCGACGAAATGGTGTTGTCGAAGTTCTTGATTTTGACCGTCGTCAAGTCGATGCTGACGACGTCGCCGTCGACGCCAAATTTTTCAAACGTGATCCAGTCGCCTTTTTTCACCAGGTCGTACAGCACAATTTGAAAGTTGGCCAAGAGTCCGTTGATGGCGTCCTGAAAGATCAAAACGAAGATGGCGGTGGCGCCGGCTAGAGCACCGAGGATGCTGGCGAGGGAGGTGTTGGAGAGCACTGAAATGACGGCCAATCCGCCAATGAGCCACGACAGGAAAAGGACCACGGAGAGCAAGGTGCGCACTGGCTTGTCTTTGAATGCGTCGAGCTCCTCCACCACATGCGACGACGCACGGGCGGCTCGGTTGATCACGATGACTATTTGGTAGATGAGGACGATTCCGAGGAATTTATCTAGCGGAGCCACCCATACAGGCAAATCTTTGAAGACCACCGGAAGGAAGCCCCGAATGATCATGGTCGGCAAGATGTGGACTACGGCCTGAAATACGCGCTCCTTGAAAAAGTGGTCGTCCCAGGTGGCTTTAGTGCGTTCGACGGCGCGGCGAATAACTGAGACAACGATGCGCCGCACGAAGAAGTCGGCGAGGAGGCTGGCGAAGACCAAGACGCCCAGGTCGATGAGCACCGTTAGGCTGCTGATCCACCAGTCGCTCAGTCCGCTGCGATCCAGAAAGGAATGGGCCCAGTGCCCAGGGTTAATCGTGTCCATACTGCAAAGGTAGCAGACTGAACGATTGATGCTCTAGGCCTTACTGGCTGATCGTCACTTCCGCCGTGCGGATGGCGCTGGCGTAGAAGTAGCCCAAGGCGTAGTCGTTTTCGTCGCCCTGGCGGAAAATGTTGCCAATGATCGGAGCCGGCGGAGGATCAAAAAGTCCGCCTACCTGCAGCGTTTGCTCGCGAAGCAGGTTCAGGTAGCTGTACAGTCCCATGCTGATGCTGCCCAGCTCGACTTTGTAGCGAACTCCTACCGAGTCTGGGCCCGCAATCTGGATTGCGGGAATCGACGGCGGCGTTGGAAAGACAAAGCCGTCGTTAAAGTCGTCGTTAAATACCGTCAGGTCAAAGGTTTGGTTCTGGAGGGTGTCGTTGCGAAAAATGCGCACGCGGTAGTGGTCTCCCTTGCCTGGAGCTTCAGACCAGTGAATAAACACGTAGCGTCCCTCCTGCTGAAAGGGTGCTCGCGGCAAGTACTGCGAATAAATCGAGTCGGCGTCGTTGCAGCGGTTCAGAGATTCGTCGGACGAGGTCCAGGTTCCGCTGGGGTAGCCGACGCGCTCGGGAACGCTCACGGCGACGCGGTAGTTGCGGCCGACTTCGCCGCGAAACCCCGACTGGTACCGACCGTTGGCGCGGTGGGGCAGGGTGTCAACGGCCACGCCGTCTTCGTAGAGCACCACCAGTGCGTTCTTCACGGGCTCGTTGGGGTTCGTGTTCAAGTAGGGAACGCTCCACTTCACGTCGACGCGGGCGGAATCCCCGTCGGTCACGCGGCCATTGACGATCAGACGGGTTTCGCCTTCGGGCAATTCCACGTCGATAATGTCTTGGCACGAAGCGAGCGCGACCGCCGCCATCGGCCACCAAAGAGAAAAACGGGCCATCAGAACGAGAAGTTGTAGGTGAAGAAGGGCACCGCAGAGCCAAAAATGCTCAAGCGGTAGGCGTAGACATTGGTGGGGTTTTCAAAATCGGCCCTGAAGAAGATGCTGTAGGGATTTCGCCGACCGTAGGCGTTGTAGACGCCGAAGTTCCAGCTGCCCCGCTTGCCCACGCTGCGGTTGACTGAGAGATCCAACCGGTGGGTTGCCGGGGTACGGGCACCGTTGCGGTTGGTGTAGACCGGGTAGTAAATTCCTTCGAACTCACCGCGGGCGTCGGGGTACGTGATGGGGCGGCCCGATTGGTAAATCCAGGTTCCGCCAAAGTCCCATTTTTTGGTGAGCGAATAGGTGAATACCACGCTCAGGTCGTGCAGCTTGTCCCAGTTGGCGGGGTACCACTCGCCATTGTTGATGCGCGTGGTGCGCATGGGGCCTTCGACCAGGCGCTCGGTGCGGCTCAAGGTGTAGCCGATCCACCCGGTGAGTTTGCCGATCTTTTTTTCGACCAGCAGTTCCGTTCCGTAGGACCGACCTCGGCCAGTTAGGAGCTCCGTTTCGATGTCGTCCGTGAAGACCAAGTCGGCCCCGTCGCGGTAGTCCACGAGGTTCGAGAACCGCTTGGCGTATGCCTCCCAGGTGACGCGAATGCCGTTGTCGGCCCTAAAGTTGCGCACGGCACCCAGGGCAACCTGGTCCACCGTCGCGGGGTCGATGTAGGGCCCCGACGGACGCCAGACGTTGACCGGCGTGGCCGTGGTGTTGTTCGAAATCAGATGAATGTACTGGCGCGACCGGTTGTAGCTGGCCTTCAGGGCTGACTTGGGTCCGAGCTCGTAGTTCACGGCTACTCGCGGTTCGAGGCCTTGAGGCCCTAAAAACGAGCGGACTACTTCGCCCGGGCCATAAAACGTGCTGTCAACGATGCTGGTGGGGGTAGGGTAGCGCGGATCGGAATACTGCAGCACGCGGCGAGATCCCAAGTTGGCGAAGGCGCTGTAGCGAAGGCCAAGGGTCGCGCTGAGCCGCTCGTTCAGTTTGACGTCGTCGCTGAAATAGACGGACGGTTCGGTTGCGAACTCCTTGCGAAGGGAAATGTCGAAGGCTCCGCTGATTTTGCCTGGGAAAAATGTGTAGTAGGTGTTTTGCACGCCCCAGTCCAGCTTGTGGCGGCTCGAGGCGTAGTAGGTCCAGGCCAGATTGGTCACCGTGTTCTGAATGCGCGAGTCCAGCTTGAACGAAGGCACGGCGTCTTCGGGCGTTCCGAGCGAGTAGGTATAGTCGGAGTACACCGCCGTAGCGTTGAAGAAGAGCTTGTCATTCACGCTCCGATTCCAGCGCAGCGTCGAGGTCCAGTTGCCCCATCCGAAGTCAAAAAGTTCTTGGGCGCCGAACTGGTCGCGCCCAAAGTACATGCTGGCGTAGACGCGGTCTTTTTCGCTCAAGCGCGCGTTCACCTTAGCGTTCACGTCGTAGAAGTAAATCTTGGTATTCTGCAGCTCCAAATTCCCCGTATAGGGCAGAAACAAGTCGAAGTAGGACCGGCGCCCGCTGACCATAAAGCTGGCCTTTTGCTTGACTATCGGTCCTTCCAGCGTCAGGCGGCTGCTCAAGAGTCCAATTCCGCCCTGGGCGGCGTATCGCTCGCTGTTGCCCTCTTTTTGGCGCACGTCGAGCACGCTCGAAAGGCGGCCGCCGTAGTTGGCCGGCATGCCGCCCTTGTACAGCGTCACGTCGCGTACGGCGTCGGCGTTGAAAATGCTGAAAAACCCGAAGAGGTGCGACGACGAATACACGGGCGCCTCGTCGAGCAAAATCAGGTTTTGGTCTGCATTGCCGCCGCGCACGTTGAATCCGCTCGAGGCTTCGCCCACCGTGCTCACTCCGGGCAGCAGAGTGAGGGTGCGCACGATGTCGGTTTCGCCCAGCAGCTGTGGAATTTTTTTAATCTCCTTGGCGGTCAGGCTGCTTACTGACATTTCGGTGGTTTTCACGTTGTTGTCGAGCTTTTGGCTCTGCACGTTGACCTCGCCCAGTTCCAAGGTTGATTCCTTGAGGCGGACGCTCAGTTTAACTGACTCTTTCCCGGCCTTGATCGCTTGCACAAAAGGCGCGTAGCCAAGCAGCTGCACCTTGACGGTACCGGCCTCTGAGGGAACGCTCAGGCTGAACATTCCGTAGGTATTGGTCGTAATGCTGGTTTTTTTGCTTGCGGACTCCCAGGCGACTACTACCCCGGGCATTGCCTCGCCGTTGGCGGCATCGGCCACGGAGCCGGTGATGCTGCGGTTTTGCGCGAACAACGAACTCGGAATGAGGAAAATAAAACCCCAGAACTGGATTGGTAACTTCATGAAATGTAGCCGCGTTGGTGCGACGCCCCAAAGAGTCAAACATTGTGCCGCACTAAAGGTTCCCTTCGGGCAATAAAAAGTGGCGGAATGCCACGGCAGCGGCACGAATTGTGTACTTTCGGGGACATGCTCGCACTTCTGCGCATTCCCTTTATGAAACGCAACTTGAAATACACGATTCCCGCACTGCTGTTGGTCGCGGGGGCAGCCTTTGGATTCCGTTACGTGCAGCAGGGCGACCCCGAAAAAGAGTCGCTCGTCATGCGCCTGGTCGCCGAGGCCCTTCAAGGGGTGCACTACCAGCCTCGCGAAATCAACGACGCGTTCAGCGAAGACGCCTTCGCCGCCTACCTTGAAATGCTCGACAGCGAGAAGCGCTTTTTCTATCAGTCGGACTACGACCGGCTGGCCAAGCACCGGCTCAAACTGGACGACTACTTTCAGTCGGGAGACCTAGCTTTTTTTGATGAGAGTTCTGCTCTGTGGAATCGCCGCCGCGACGAAGCGCGCCGCCGCTATACCCGATTGCTGGCCAAGCCGCTTGACTACGCCAGCATCCGCACGCTGGAAATGGACGCCGAGAAACGCCGATTCCCCAAGGACTCAACTGCCATGGACGCTTTTTGGGCAGATTACCTCACGTCACGGGTGCTCGACCGCCTGTACGACCGCGCCTACGAGAAAAAAGACAGCGTGAATTCGGCGTTTTTGCCCGGCCACCCAGACTTTGCTGCGAACGAAGCTGAAGCCCGAACCAAAGAGCGCGAAATCCACGACGAGTGGTTTGACGGTCTGGAGGCAATGGAACGGGCCGACGATTTTGGTTTTTATGTGAACGCGTTTGCCTCGGCGTTTGACCCGCACAGCCAGTATTTTCCGCCCCAGCAGCAGGAAGCATTCGAAATCGAAATGACCGGACAGCTCGAAGGGATTGGGGCCCAACTCCAGCAAGACGGGGAGTACGTTACCATTGCCAGCATCGTCACCGGCAGCGCTTGCTGGCGCCAGGGCGAGCTGGAAGTGGGCGACAAGCTTCTCAAGGTAGGCCAAGGGGAAGCCCAGCCCGAAGATGTGGTAGGGATGCGCGTGAACAAGGTGGTGACCAAGGTCCGCGGGAAAAAAGGCACCGAAGTGCGCCTGACGGTGCGCAAGAAGGACGGCAGCGAGCGCGTGATTCCAATTGTGCGCGACATCGTCGAAATGGAGGCCACGTTTGCGCGCAGCGCCCTGCTAGGCGACGGAATCGGCTACATTCGTCTACCCAAGTTTTATGTGGATTTTTTTGATGAGAGCAACCGGGACTGTTCCGAAGACGTGCGGAACGAGCTGCGGGCCCTCAAGGCTGCGGGCGCTCGCGGAATCATTTTTGACCTTCGCGGCAACGGGGGCGGGTCGCTTCCTGCCGCGGTAGGAATCGCCGGGCATTTCATCGACCAGGGCCCGGTGGTTCAGGTGAAGACGCAAGGCCAGCGGGTGCGCTCCTACGACGATCCGAGGGCCGGCGTAGAATGGGACGGTCCGCTCGTGGTGCTCGTGGACGAGTCCACCGCCTCTGCCTCAGAGATTGTGGCTGCGGCGCTTCAAGATTACGGCCGCGCCATCGTCGTCGGAACCAAGCAAACCTTTGGCAAGGGTACTGTGCAGAACATGCTCGATTTTGACCGCGCCGCCGGTCCGTTTTATGCCAAGCAGCAGCCCTTGGGCGCGTTCAAGTTGACCATTCAGAAGTACTACCGCGTCAACGGAGGCACCACCCAACTCGACGGGGTGCGCAGCGACGTCGTGATCCCCGATGCCTACCAGCACGTGCCCTACGGCGAGCGCGAGCTTGATTTTGCGCTCGCTTCCGACCGCATTGCGCCGGCGGCTTTTCAGGCCGTACCCCTCTCGCCAAGGCGGAGTGCGGCCATTTCGGCCGCCCAAGCGCGCGTCAACGCCAACCCCGAATTCACGCGGATTAACGAGTACTCAAATTTCTTGCGCGACCAGCAGGCCCTGACCGGGCTGCCGCTCAAGTGGGAGCATTTTGTGGCCGACCGCCGTGCCGACGAAGAGGCCGTGAAGCGATTTGAACGCGATTCGGAGCGAAGCGATACGACCAGCGCCAAAATGATCACGCCCGGAAAGCCCGAAAAGGCTGAAGAGGACCGCCGCTGGCTCCGTGCGGTGCGCCGCGACCCGACGATTATCGAATCCATGCGCTTGCTGGCCGACCTGCAATGACGACCCTTTACGCTCTGTGGCGCCATCCGCTTGGCCGCATTGGGGCGCTGGTTTTGGGCCTCTGGGTGCTGCTCTCGGTGTTTGCCTACGCGTTGAGCGCGGACCCTACCCCTTGGGCCAACCGCATGAATTTGGCCGAGAGCGCCCGACCGATGGGCTACACGGCTGAGGACGGAAGCGTCCACTGGTTGGGCACCGACCGCTACGGTCGAGACCTGACGGGCCGTCTGCTGCTGGGTTCACGGGTTTCGCTTTCAGTCGGTTTTATCGCGGTCGGTATCGCCATGCTGGTGGGCATTCCCATCGGAGCCTGGGCCGGCTACTACGGGGGGCGCGTGGACGCCGCCCTTTCGGCGCTGATCCAAGTTTTTTGGAGCATTCCCTCGCTCCTCATGGTCATGGCCTTGAGCTTCGTGTTGGGTAAAGGCTTCTGGCAGGTATTCGTCGCCGTCGGCCTGACTTCGTGGGTTGAAGTTGCGCGCCTAGTGCGCGGACAGGTGCTGGCCTGGAAGCCGGCGGAATTTGTTCAAGCGGCACGCGTACTGGGTTATCCGGACCGCCGAATTCTCTGGAAGCACATTATGCCCCAGACGATCGCTCCCCTGATCGTCTTGGCCGCCAGCCAGTTTGCCAGCGCCATTCTATTGGAATCCGGACTTTCCTTTCTCGGTCTGGGCGCGCAGCCCCCGATGCCGTCGTGGGGCGGGATGATCCGGGACCACTACGCCTACTTGCTCACGGGTCAAGCGCACTTGGCGCTTATACCTGGTCTGGCTTTGGCGATGCTCGTCTTGGCATTTCAGGTGCTCGGCACCGCCCTACGGGACGTACTCGACGTGCGCAAGTAGCCCGCCTCCTTCGTCTAAAAAAAAGCGACCCACTTGGGGTCGCCTTCTTCTAAATGTGCGGTGCGCGCGAATCAGAACGGCAAATCGTCGTCGTCGCTCGAGCTGTCAAAGCCCGGAGCTTGCTGCTGTGCGGCCCGCGCAATGGGGTCGCCGCTGCTGAAATTCCCTCCTTGGTTGCGGTTGCCGCCGCGGTCGCCGCCGCGGTCGCCGCCGCGGTCGTTTCGGTCGCCGCCGTAGTTTCCTCCGCGGTCGCCGCGGTCGCCGCGGGGTGCCGGAGCTGATTCGCTGCCGTCTCCGGGGGCCATCCGCCAGCCTTGAATGCTCACGAAGTACTTTGTTTCGCCGTCGCGGTTGGTCCACTCGCGTCCGCGAATATTAATGGACACCGTCACCTTGTCGCCCTCGCGGTAGCGCGAAGGAATGTCTGCCCGGTCTTGCGTGAACTCACACATGATGACCTGGGGGTAGTTTTCGTCGGTCTCGATCACGACTTCGCGCTTGCGAAACGTGGGGCTAACTTGTTGCGTATCAAATAGTTTTTTAATGGTTCCGGTAAGTTCCATGGAGAAAAGAAAAAATTAGTCGGGGGTTATTCTTCGTCAGTGTGGTGGGTGTTCAGTCGATCAACTAGGAGCGCTTTCCACGCCTTGCGGATTTTGCCTTTTTCAAGTTGCTCTTGGGCGTATTGGTGCAAGGCCTCTCGGCGCTCGATGGGATCAGCATATTGCCTAAAGATACTTTGTATCCGGTGATGCTGCATAAACTCCTCAACTTCAGATTGAAGCGGAAGCAATTCAATGTTTCCAAGCTTTCCAAGGTCGTTTCCCGTTAAGACGGTCGAAAGGCGCACGCTGCGCGGAATGGCGTCCACCCCGATTCCGCGCGTGGCAATAGGTTTTTCGACTTCAAAAAGCGCGTCTCCTTGGGCGCGGACGTACCAATCTCCGCCCAAGCGACCAACGAGGTCCAGACGGTCTTGGTCCAGGCGGCCGTCCGCGTCCAGCACGCGGCTGTCAATGTGAATGGCGACCACTTCGCAAATGACTAGGTTGCCTGCGCCCGGACCGTCGCCCAGTGCCACTATATCGTTCACGCGGCACTCGAGCGCGACGGGAGCCTCGGCCACCCTAGGGGGTGCAACGTGCTTGCTTGCAACTTGCGTAAAGCCGGCTTTAATGAACTCATTGGTTCCCGTGGGGTATTCGGTACTGGAGAGGCTCGTCTGCTCCACCATGCTATGGCTCACGGCGTGAATAACCACCTCAGGCACCTGCAGGACGTTGTTCAGTGTGTCTTTGGTGCTGTTGTCGCGCACCCTGCGGGCGGGCGAAAATACCAGAATGGGCGGATTCGAACTGAAGAGGTTGAAAAAGCTGAAGGGCGAGAGGTTGACTTGACCCTCTCGGTTGATGCTGGAAACCAGCGCAATGGGACGAGGTCCTACTGCAAATTGAAGGGTGCGCTGTAGATCTGATGTACTCAGATCGCTCGGAGTCAAGGTTTGAACCGACATAAGAGTTCAAAGGTACCGCGTTTGCCGCACTGCAGTTCGAAATGTGAATAAAAAGACGTCAAGGGCGTGGGTTGGTAAAGGCCTATATTTGCAGCTCCTAAGGGAAGCGGATGTGGCGAAATTGGTAGACGCACCAGACTTAGGATCTGGCGCCGTGAGGCGTGGGGGTTCGATTCCCTTCATCCGCAC
>SYCM01000077.1 GCA_005786915.1 Bacteroidota bacterium
CGGTTCGTGGCAAAGCCGCGGATCATGGGGCTTCCGCCGCCTTGCTGGCTTTTTTGAATAAACACTTTACCTGAAATGCCGAGCAGGTCGGCGGCCGTCTGCGGCTGAAATTGGGCAATTTGCCGCGGAAGCACCACCGCGACCTGCGCCGGGATGTGTTCTGCGGTTTGCTTCCATCGCGCCGCCGAAATGACGACCTCCCGAAGGTCCAATGTGTCGGGGGTTTGTGTGGGCGCCGCGGTTTGTGCGGCCAAAAATGCGGGAAGGGCCCATCCGGCCCAAATAGATAATTTTTTCATTTTCAATGTGTTAAAGAAACGCAAGAGGATCAAGCAGCCGCAAGCCCGTTCGGGGGCTGCGGAAGCATAGCGCTCCATTTTGCTTCTTTACCTTCATTTTGAGGCACTTCCCACGAAGGGGTGCACGCCCACCATGCAATTTTCGTGCTACGGTCTGCGGGGAGTACCGCGTGCCAGTTCGCCCACTGGACCAAGGCGGAGGGAGGCGCTTGCGAATCGTCGATGCGCCGCTTGAACATCTTGCGGCCCAGCTTACTCAAAGCCGTTTCAAAGCTGTCGTCAAAAACCTGAAGAAGTACGAGGCCACCACCTAGCGACTCCGTGTGCATGACGTCGTACATCCGACCGTCAAACCAAAACTCCCCAGATTGGATCTTCAGTGCAGCGTACTCATCAGAAGTCAGCACCCAGCGCTGCAAGGCTTCTCCCGCGGCCACGCGTTGTCCCAGGCTTCGCTTGGCCGTGGTGCAGTTCCAAAAAAAGCCAAGCTCCGCGCCGAGTAGGGCCCAAAGCATGATGGCTAATCCAAAGGTCGCAGTCACGCGGTACACAAGGCTAAATGTAGCAGATTTTCAAGTGCTCCGCGCAGAGGTTTTACCTTAGCGTCATGAAGCACCTGTACTCCCTGTTCCTGGTCGCGTGCGGACTTTTGGTCCACGCGCAAACTCCGATTGCCGTGCTGATGGGCTCCGTCACCGACTCGTCGGGCGCACCGGTAGCCAATCAGCTGGTCACGGTAACCGCAACCCCCACACCAGGCACGGCCGGCAGCACCTTGAGCCTTACCTACACTACCTCTGCGTCGGGCTTTTTTGGAGATTCCCTGCAGCTTCCCAGCATTATGGGCACCGTAGTGGTGTCCACACTTAACTGCAACGGGCTTCCAATCAGCAGCACATTCAACTACAGCCCCAACACCGGCTTTGTCATGACCTGGACCTGCAACTTCGTGCTCTGCTCCGCCGGGGGCGGTGGGGGAGGCGGCGGTACGCCGTTGACGTGCAACGCCCTTTTTGTGCCGGACTCCAACCAAGTCAATCCTGGCCTCGTGCACCTAGTCAACGCGTGCTCGACCACCTACTCGGGCCCCGCAGCTACCACCACCACGGCCTATGCCTGGAGCTTCGGCGACGGCGGAACCGCTACCGGCGCCTACCCCAGCCATTTTTATTCCGCCCCGGGAACCTACGGAGTGTGCGTAACTATGGCCTCGACCACGTCCAACGGATTCACCTGCACCGACACCTACTGCGACTCGATCACCATCGACAGCACCGGATTCCTCGTCTTCAAAAACCAAGCGGGCTGGACCCTTCAAGTGATCGACGCCAGCCAATTGACGAGCATTGAATACCCGGAACTCGCCCTTCACGTGCTTCCCAACCCCGCCGCTCGCGGAACGCGCCTTACCTGGGCCAGCAACGCCGCCGTAGAGCGCGTGGAACTGAGCGACCTGCAGGGCCGCGTGCTGTGCACCGGAACCGCGCACCTCGACACCTACGGATTGCCCGCCGGCACCTACATTCTGCAGGCCACGACTCCGTGGGGTCCCGTGTCGCAGCGCGTGGTCCTCGTCCCCTAAGGCGGAATGAAGTACGTCTCCGTTCCCTTCGAGGTCAAACCCGACCTCTACCGGTCGGAGGCCCCGCTGCGGTCGGGTGCGCCCGACGCGCAGCTGCTTCGCGAAAAGCGCGCGGAATTCTCCGGGCCCCTGCGCCCCGACCTGATCGCCCAGGATTCTGGCACCGAAGAGGGCCTTGAACTGCTTGCCGCCGAATTAGGCCTCGCCCCCGCGAGCCTGGAGGAGCTTGCCCTTCAGTGCCGCGAAGACCTCGCCCTTCTTCACGACGGAGTGCTCCGGGGCATCGCCTTTGCTTTTCCGAGCGGATTTCGGCCCGCCGCCAACCTCGGTCTCGATTTTGCCGCCGTCCACGCGCCCGTCGCCGACGGCGAAGCGCTGCGCGCCGCGAGCGCAGGCATCACGGCCGCCATGAAGCGCGGCCACTTTGAGCGCGGCGTCTGGACCCTAAGCTCGCTGGGCACGTTGAGCCAGCATCCGCACTACCCACGGCCGGCAATCCGCTTGGCCGATGAGCTCTTCTTCCGCACCGAATTTCAAGTGCTCAAGGCCCTCGGCCGCGGGTGGACCGGCTTCAGTGTGCGCGTCGAAATGACGCCGTGGCCCGACCTCGACGCCCCTCAGCAGCAACGCATTAACGAAAGCCTCGCGAGCATGAGCCCTGCCAGCCGCACCTACAAAAACCTCCACGAGGTGGCGGCGCTTCTGGGCGTTTAGCGCATCAGGTGCAGCGTCCCCGTCAAGATGACCGGGTCGACCACATTGACGTTTTTGGCTTTGGCCACCACGAAATACACTCCGTCGGGCGCGGGCCGGCCGTTCACGTTGCCGTCCCAAAAGTCTTCAGGCCGCGTGCCGGTGGCCACGACGGCCCCGTTGCGGTTGCGAACCTCCCATTCCGCCCAGTCGACCGCCTGGTAGTTGGGCGCCCACTGGTCGTTTTGCCCGTCGGCGTTGGGCGTAAACACGTTGGGCAATTCCATTCCGGGGCTGCCCAGCACCGTGAAGCAGAGCGTGTCGGCGCAGCCCTGGTTGGTTTGAAGTCCGACGCAAATGCGGTAGCGAATCTGCGCGGCGCCGTAGGTGTGGCTAAAGCTGAGTTGGGGCGGGCCGCTTCCGCCAAAACCCCGCACGTCGCGCTGGCCGTCGCCCCAATCGACCCACATCGACGAGCCCGGAGCCAAAATCCACGGCAGCACCGCCGAGTCCAAGCCCACCGTCAGCGCCAGTGCCGGATTGCCGTAGGGCAAAAGAAGGCTCGTGTCCCGGCCCCAAATTCCGCCCGGAGCGGACCAAAACGCATCGACCACCGGCTGCGGATGCACGGTAACGCTCGGCAGCGACACCGTCTGCGCCGTGCATCCAGAATCAGACCACACCGTGAGCTTCGCCTGATAGGTCCCCGGATTCGCGTAGCAGTGCGTGGGGTCCTTGGCCGTATCGGTCGTGCCGTCGCCAAAATCCCACAAGCGGGCCACCAATTGGCCGCTGGACACGCTGCTGACGTCGTGCCAGGTCGCACAAAACGGATCGCATCCGCTGGTGCGGTTCACCCAGGCCAGCGGCATGGGGGTTGGATTGGGAATCAGCCAGGCTGTTTTGGTGGCCGTGCAGGAGTACGTAAACGAAACATCATCGAGGCCAAAGTCGTTGCCTGATCCCGCAGTAATTACACCCTGAAGCGCCAGGGTACACACTCCGTTGGCCGGCGCCGTAAACGTCTGCGTCCGCAAGCTCCACTGGCCAACCGCGCTGGGCGCCGATTGCGCCACGCCCACCTGCACGCCATTTAGCATCACGCGTAGGCTGCCTGCGGGGAGCGCCAGGCTCAGCACCCAGTAGGACATAGTCACAGTCGATCCCGCGGGAAACGTGAGGGTCTGCTGCCAAATCGTGCGGTTGGGAAGCACGCTTCCGTTGACGATCATGTAGTTACCCGTCCCGGTGGTGTGGTCGCCCCACGTGCCAAAGTTGGGGTGAACCGCATTGGGGTTGGGGCCCACAGCGTAGGTGCCCTCATTCCAAATGCTCGTGGGGTTGAAGCTGTATTGGGTGGTAAAACCGGTGTTGCCCGCGCTAAAGTTCCCGTTCACGGCGGACTGGCTTCCGCTCGACAGCATGTTCAGCGCCACCGAACTTGCCGGCGAGGTGACCTGAGCGCGCGTGGTCGCACAGGTGTCGCAGGAGAACCGCGCTGCGGGGGTCCACTGAAAAGGTCCGCCGCCCACCGCCTGAAGGGTAACGCTGTCTCCAACGCATGCGTACAGGCTGTCGTTGACCACGTTGACCGTGCACTGGGCGCGCAGGGTCCAAGATCCCGCTACTAATACTGCCGCTATGAGAAAACGCATGCCTAAAGTTCGGCAATAATTTGCCTCGTGAGGCCGCGGTTCGCCTGATGCGTATCGGCACCGCGCAGCCGACGGACTAATGTGCGTTAGCGATCGCCTTCCACCACGCCTTTGAGGGCGGGGCGCAGGCGTTCGTTGGCCACCCTCCCCTCGAGCACCGCCTTGCGCACTCCATCTTGGGCGCATCCCTTGCGCTCGTAGTCGGCCGCCACTTCTTCGTACTTAAATGAAGTTAACGCAACCAACTTAGTCAGCTCTATATAAAATAACTGAGGATCTGAAACAGCCGCCCCTTGGGTCCGATACACTTGGGGCTCGAATTGCCCGTAGTACCACTCGGGTTGGGCGCACGCTATTACTCCTTCCAAGTTGAGCGCTTCGCGGTAGATTTTCTTCCAAGACGACGCATACCCACCTTTTGGAACCTCCCGAGACAGCAACTTTAGGTGTAGTTCGCTAAGCATCGTCTGGTGCGACTGCAGTTTTTGCGCCGCAGTTTCGCTGCTGAAGTAGCTTTGAGCTAAAAGGGAGCTCGACCAAAGTGCAATCAAGGGTAGTAGAAGGTTGCGCATTATCCAAAATTACGAGCAAATCGCTCCATAAACGACATTAAATGACTAATTACCATTGTTCGTTCGCAAGTTCTTGGGTCTCTTACACTTACTCATCACTCGCGTACGCTGAAAACACCCCCCTCGCACGCAAAATGTCCGTCTACATGAAGGACCACTTCCGGTTTTTTGGCGTTCCCAAGCCCCTGCGTGCCGAAATTCAGCGCCTCCATTGGGCAGACCGGCCGCGAAAATCCCTCGCCGTGGAGGCCGTGGACACCCTCTGGGCTTTACCCGAGCGCGAAGCCCAGTACGTCGCGTGCGACCTCGTCAAATCTGAGGCGAAGTACTGGTCCCCAGAAGAAGCTATGCCCGCCCTCGAGCGGTGGATCACTACCCAAAGTTGGTGGGACAGCGTGGACACGCTGGCGGTGCACGGCGTGGGAACGCTCCTGAAGCGCCATCCCGACGCCGTTTGGCCGAGCGTTCGCAGCTGGATTTACGCTGAAAACCTCTGGTTAAATCGAGCGGCCATGATTTGCCAACTAGGATTCCGCGCCCAAACCCGCACCGAATGGCTTGACGAGGCCCTCGGTGCCCATACCAATTCGGCGGAATTCTTCCACCGCAAGGCCATTGGCTGGGCCCTCCGCGACTACGGAAAAACCAACCCGCGGTGGGTTCAGCAGTGGGTCGACGCCCACCCCGAGCTGAGCGGACTTAGCCGGCGTGAGGCGCTGCGGCTTCTCGGTAGCCGCGAAGGAGCATGAACAGCCCGGCAAACAGAGCGATTACCGCCCCTTCGATACCAATGAGGTAGTAGGGCCAAGCGCCCTGAACCAGCGGATGGTCCACGGGGGGCGGCTGGTTGACATACCAGTAGTTCGATCCGAGGGCGGCATTGACCGCCATCATGGCAAACCCAACAAGATTGGTAATGCCAATGACCCGCCAAAAAAGAGCGCGCGGCAGGCGCGCTCCGCCCCGCACAATGAGGTAGAGCGGAATCAC
>SYCM01000078.1 GCA_005786915.1 Bacteroidota bacterium
GATTCCGGCCACCGACAACCGCTTGAACGGCAACGCGTTGGTTCCGGGCGACGTGATCACGATCTCAAACGGAGTCACCGTCGAGGTGCTCAACACCGACGCCGAGGGCCGACTGATCTTGGCCGACGCGCTGCACTACGCAAAAAAGTACCAGCCCAAGCTCGTCATCGACCTGGCCACCCTGACCGGAGCCGCCTCGCGCGCCATCGGCCCCTACGCCACCGTCGCCATGGGAACCGCCGACCGCGCCACCTGGGACGCCTTACAGGCCAGCGCCGGCATGACGCACGAGCGCCTCGTCGAGTTCCCCTTCTGGGACGACTACAAGGACCTAATTAAAAGTGAGATCGCCGACATCAAAAACATCGGGGGCGCCGAGGCCGGAATGATTACTGCCGGCAAGTTCTTGGAGTACTTCATCGACTACCCCTACGTGCACCTCGACATCGCTGGGCCTGCGTTCTTGGACCGCGCCATTACCTACTATGGCAAGGGCGGAACCGGCGTCGGCGTGCGCCTGCTCACCCACTTTTTGACCGCCCAATCCCGCGCCTAATGGCCATTCGCGTCGGCATCACCCTAGGCGACCCTCACGGCATCGGGCCCGAGGTGGTGCTCAAGGCGCTGGCGCAGTGGGATCCCTCGGCCGACGTCGAGTTGGTCTGGTTTGCAGACCCGCTGCTGGTCAAGGGCCAAGCGGAGGTTCTAGGTTTGCCCATGTCGTCAGTGACCTGCGAGTGGCCGCTGCCGGCCGTGGACTGGGCCTTTGGGCGCGGAACCTTGGCCTCAGGCCAAGCGGCCCTCGACAGCCTCAACCTGGCCCTGGACGCCTGGCGCGCCGGCCAAATCGATGCGTTGGTCACGCCGCCGCTGAGCAAAGAACACGTTCCGCTGCCCGGGTTCACCGGCCATACCGGCTACTTGGCCCACGCCGCGGGGGGCGAGGCCCTCATGATGCTTCGGGGCGCTGAACTCACGGTCGCCCTGGCCACCGAGCACGTACCCCTTTCTGAGGTTCGGGGCGCGCTCTCGGTGGATCTTGTTGTGCGCAAGCTCCGCACCCTGAACGCTGCACTTCGCCAGGACTACGGAGTGGCGAATCCGAGCCTGGCCCTGCTCGCCCTCAACCCCCACGCCGGAGACGGCGGACGCATCGGCACCGACGAGCAAACCTGGCTTTTAGAGGCGATGAACGCCGCGCGTCGCGAGGGGTTGGACGTGCGTGGACCCTTTGCCGCCGACGGATTTTTTGCCGCGCGGGGCTACCGCGACGTCGACGCCACCTTGGCGCTCTACCACGACCAGGGCCTGATTCCGTTTAAAATGCTCGCCTTTCACGACGGCGTCAATGCCACCGCGGGCCTGGACTTGGTGCGAACCTCGCCCGACCACGGAACCGCCTGGGACCTCGCCGGACTAGGTCGCGCTGACGCCGGCAGCATGCTGGCCGCCCTGCATACCGCGGTCGAGGTAGTAAAGAATCGCCGCGCAATGCGCTGAGCGTTATGGAATTTTTAGTACCTTTGCAGGCTCAAAGCGAAGTTCGTCATGAGACCACGTGAAACCATACTCCAGTTTTCGGGTCTTGCACTTGGCGAGCACCCCTTTGAATTCGTCCTCGACGAAACGTTCTTTTCAGAATTTCCCCTGCAAGACCTTGAGGGTCTTCGGCCCGCCACCGTCCGGGTGCTGCTGCGCAAAGCCAACCATATGCTTGAGTTGGAATTTTCGTACGAAGGTGCGATGGACACCACCTGCGACCTGAGCAACGACCCGTTCGTGCTCGAGCTTTCGAACTCGTTTCGAGTCGTAGTTAAGTTTGGCGAAGCCTTTGACGACAGCGAACCTGAGGTGCTCGTGCTTCCGCACGGGTCCTACGAAGCCGACCTCAAGCAGTACCTCTTCGAATTGGTGGCACTGTCGGTTCCGCTGCAGCGCGTCAAACCCGAGCTCCGCGAAGAGGTCGAAACCGACGATTGGGATGATTCTGATTTGGACTTTTTAGACGACGAATTAGAATAAGATTTTTGACCAACGAGACGTTGAACTTTTAAACTGAGGAACCATGGCACATCCCAAACGCCGACAATCCAGTACCCGCCGCGACAAGCGCCGCACCCACGACAAGGCCGTGATGCCTACCCTGACGGTGTGCTCGGCCACGGGTGAAGCCCACCTGATGCACCGCGCCTATTGGCACGAGGGCAAGATGTACTACAAAGGCAAGGTAGTTATCGACAACAGCGCTCCTGCTGAAGCCGCTGAGGCCTAAGTCCTGCGGGGCTTTGCGCCCTTTTGTGAATAAAAACCCGGTTCAAGCATGGCCTTGATGCCGGGTTTTTGCTTTTTTCGCCGCACTTTTGCCCCTCTAACTCCTTAGCTATGGACCTTAAAGAACTTCAGAATTTCATTCGTTTTGTCGCCAAGAGCGGCGCCCAAGAGGTTTCCCTCGAGACGGATGACTTTAAGATTACGGTCAAGACGGGCCCCGACGGCGTCGTGTACGCCCAAGCCCCGGCAGTCGCCGCCGCACCCGCCGCGCCTGCCGCGGTCGCCGCACCTGTAGCCGCACCCGTTGCGGCCCCTGCTGCCGCGGCCCCGGCCGAAGACACGTCCAAGTACGTGACGGTAACCGCTCCGATGATCGGCACCTTCTACCGCAAGCCGAGCCCCGACAAGCCCGTGTTTGTCAACGTGGGCGATACGGTTAAGGCGGGCCAAACGGTCTGCATCATCGAGGCCATGAAGCTCTTCAACGAAATTGAGTGCGAAGTTTCAGGCACCGTGGTCAAGATCCTCGCCGACGACATGAAGCCGGTCGAGTACGGCCAGCCCCTGTTCTTGGTTGACCCGGCTTAATTCGCCCGCGCCATGATAAAGAAAATCCTCATCGCAAACCGCGGTGAAATCGCCATGCGCATCATTCGCACCTGCCGCGAGATGGGCATCAAGACCGTCGCTGTGTATTCAGAGGCCGACCGCGACTCGCTGCACGTTCGCTTCGCCGACGAAGCCGTGTGCATCGGTCCCGCCCCTTCGCGCGACAGCTACCTCAAGATTTCGCACCTCATTGCGGCTGCCGAAATCACCAACGCCGACGCCATTCACCCGGGTTACGGGTTTTTGTCGGAGAACTCCAAGTTTTCGCGCATTTGCGCCGAGCACGGAATCAAGTTCATCGGCGCCACGCCCGAGCAAATCGACAAGATGGGCGACAAGGCCACGGCCAAAGCAACCATGAATGAGGCCGGGGTTCCCTGCGTTCCGGGGTCGCAAGGCCTGCTGGACTCGTTGGCCCACGCCAAGAAGACCGCCAAAGAAATCGGCTACCCCGTCATGATGAAAGCCACCGCCGGAGGCGGGGGCAAAGGAATGCGCGCGGTCTGGGCCGAGGCCGACCTTGAGAAGGCCTGGGAGTCTGCCCGCCAAGAAGCCGCTGCTGCCTTTGGCAACGACGGAATGTACATGGAGAAGCTTATCGAAGAGCCCCGCCACATCGAAATTCAGGTCGTGGGCGACCAGTCGGGCCAGGCCGCGCACCTCAGCGAGCGC
>SYCM01000079.1 GCA_005786915.1 Bacteroidota bacterium
CCCTTGGGTCGGTTCATGCTGTTTGAGCTCACGCGGCACTCTGATCACCATGCGCACCCGCACAAGCCCTATCCGGTGCTCGATCATTTTGACGAAGCACCCCAAATGCCGGCGGGTTATCCCGCAATGATGGTGCTGGCGGCCATTCCGCCCCTGTGGTTTCGGGTCATGAATCCGCGGCTTCGGCCTTATCCGCACAATTGATGATCCGTGTTGCTCTGGCAACGGATGCCGAAGAGATGCATCGCATTCGTTTGTCGGTAAAGGAAAACGTATTGTCCAATCCGACCCTCGTCCCTTTGAGTTCCTACGTACCTTATCTGAACGGAAGTGCGTTTGTTTGGGAAGAACAGTCGCAAATCCGGGGCTTTAGTGCTGTTGACACATCCACGGGGGGCGTTTGGGCACTATTCGTTAACCCAATTTTTGAACGTCAAGGAATTGGGAGGAAGTTGCTCGACGCACTTTGCGCAAAGTTTTTTGAGGGTTCAAACGACATTATGTGGCTTACTACCGATCCGAATACCCGGGCAGAAAAGTTCTATCGTTCCGCAGGTTGGAGCCCTGTCGGGGTTTGTTCCAATGGTGAGGTGCGTTTCGAGCTCCGCAGAGGCGGTTGGGCCAAGCAGCAAAAGGCTCTGCTTAAAAAGGGTTGGTAGCCCAAACGCCCAATTCGGGAATAAATCCACGGTCGTCCATGGCCAAAGCGCTCACCATGGCATGGGCCAGTTCTTCGGGGCGAAGCATGTTGTCTTTGAGCGGCTTTTCTTCGCGGCTTTCGACGTTAAAGGCCGTGGGCACGGCCGACGGGTTGACCAGCATTACGCGGACGTTGAACGGACGCAGTTCGTCGCGCCAGCATTCGGTCATTCCGCGCACGGCAAATTTGGAAGCGGCGTAGACCGTTCCGTTCTTGAATCCGCGCACCCCCGCGCTCGAGGCGATGTTGATGATGTTGCCTTTGTTTTGGGCCTTCATGCGCCGGGCGGCTTCGCGACCGACCAGCGCGGCGCCAAACACGTTGGTGTGAAAAATCGTTTCGAAATCTGCCCACGACACCTCGTCCATTGGACCAAAGTACCCGATGCCGGCGTTGTTCACCAGCACGTCAAGTCCGCCCCATTCTCGGTCGATTTCGGCGTACATCGCCTGGATGTCGGACTCCTTGCTCGCGTCGTAGGGCAGGGCCCACGCGCCGAGTTCCGCGGCAACGCGTTCCAGTTTGCGGCGGTCGCGGCCGGTAATGGCCACGCGGGCTCCGCGCTCGATGAGAAGTTGGGCCGTGGCTTTTCCGAGGCCTGAAGAGCCTCCGGTGATCAGTATGCGGGCGTTGGTGAATTCCATGGAACGTGGTTTAATCTAGGTAACGGGTAGGGACTTAGCGGGTTCACGCGAACCGGTACTCAATGACGCGGTCGCGCACTGCAAACGGAACCACCGAGCTTAGTCCGAGGTAGTTGGCTCCGTCTTCGGCCGATGAGAATCCGCGAAATGCGGCGAGCGGCGGCATGCCAATGAGTTCGGAGCCTCGAGCGCAGAGCCCGTGGGCCCGGGCCAAGCGGTCGACCGCGTCGTACACGTCTTTGAGCGCGGCCTGAGAAATGTCGGTAACGTTGCAGCTGACTTGGCTGCAGCTGAACTCGGGCGTGTCCCAGCCAAGGGCGCGTACGCCCGGCAGACCTCCGCCCTCGTGCTCGCGAACGGCTGCGGCAATCGTTTTGGCCACGGCGAGGTTGGTTTCAGAAAGGTTGACGTTGTACGCGAGCAAGAAATCCCGCGCCCCCAGGGCCATTGCGCCGAATTCGGGGCGGTAGGTGCCAAAGTCAAAGCTCGCCCTGCGGGCTTCCACGCCTTCGTACTGGCCTTTGCGCACGTGGGATAGCAGGCGAAATTCCGGGCGACGGGCGTTTCGCCCATAAAACCATCCGCCGGCGGGCATCGAGGCCAGGCCTGAAGCCACCCGTTCGGCGGCGCGGTCGGCCAAGGCGGACTCTTCCGGCCGAAGGGCTACCAACGGGCACACGTCCACTGCTCCGATGCGCGGGTGCGCTCCGTGGTGCTGGCGCATGTCCAGGTGCTGGGTCGCGGCGCCTACGAGGGCGAGGCACCCTTCGACCACCGCATCTTCAGGTCCTGCAAACGTGTACACCGTTCGGTGGGCATCCCAGCCCGAGTCGCGGTGCCAGAGCTGCAGCTGGGGCACGGAATGCAGCGCGGCGCTCAGCGCGTCGAGCACGGCGGGGTCCCGCCCCTCCGACACGTTGGCCACGCACTCGAGCCAGCCCGCCGGAGCCTGCACTACCAAGGGAGGTTTTGGGTTCCGCGCACGAAATCCAGCAGGAGCATGGCGGCGGCCTTGGCCTGACCGGGGCGTTCGCCTTCGGAAGCGTATCCTAAGGCGAGTTCGGTGAGGTGGACGTAGGCGACTTGGCCCGTTTGCCCCGCGCGGTAGGCGAGTTCGCGGGCCTGAAGCCAAGACCAGCCACTCGCCGTTTGGGCACTCGAGGGCGCCCCGGTTATGCCGTCGACGTCGATTTCCAGCCCAAAGGGCCCGACCTGCACGTGGCCAAGCATGCGCTCCAGAGCGGATTCCCAAGAGCTCTCGCCGCGCACCGCCCAGGATTCCAGGGACTTAAACGTCCATCCCGGCGTGGATTGAAGGCGGCGGAGGCTGGCGGCATTGACCGCGTACTCGCTGAGGCCGAGCACGGCGTAGCGGTCGAGGTAGCCGCGGTCGTGGGCGTAACTGAATCCGTTGCCGCTGTGGCGCCCTTCGAGGGCGCGCACGTCCGGGTGCGGATCCAGGTTCAAGGCGTTCACCGGCCGTCCCGCGGCCTCTGCGGCTGCCCAAAGCAAGGGAAGGGCGTTGTTGTGCCCTCCGCCCACGACCAGGGGAACGGTCCCGGCCTTCATCCAGGGAAGTACCGCGGCGTACACTGCTTCGTCGATGGCGTCGACCGACTCTGCGCTACGTAAGTCCAGGATTCCGCCCCAGGAAAGCGCCGTGGCAGGGATCCAATCGTTGCACGGAATGTTGAGCAGGGCTCTGAAGACGCCTTCAGGGCTTTCGGCGGCCCCAGGACGTCCGCCGTTGGCGCGCACTCCGAGGTCTTCGGCAACCCCAAAGAGCACGAAGGGAGCTTCGCCCAAAGGGGCAAGCGCGTCGCCCAGCCGGACTTCACCGGCGCGGGGCGTGTAAAGGTGGGACCAAGGATTATCGGCCATAAATCAAGGTTGGGGCGATGCGGTTTTCGCTGGTGAAGTAGGGGAGTTCAGCATAGTCCGCCATCGGTTGCGTCAGGATTACGTGCGCGTCCATTCCGGGCTGGATGCGGCCCATGCGGTCTTCGGCGCCCACGGCGTAGGCGGCGTTGGCAGTGAGCGCAGCCAGGCCCTCGTCCACGCGGAGCTTCATTTGGTGCGTCGCAAGGCTCCAGGCCATGCGCAAGTCGCTCGACGGTGCGGAACCTGGGTTGCAGTCCGACGCGATGGCCAGCGGCAAGCCTGCATCGATCAGCGCCCGCCCAGGGGTAAAGGGAATGTCCAAGAATAGCGAGCAGTGGGGCAGCGCCACGGGCATGGGGCCGTTGCCGTGGGCCCATGCTTGGGCTAGGCTCTTGAGGTCAGCCTCGGTGAGGACCTCGAGGTGGTCTACGCTCCGCGCGTTCGCGGCCACGGAGGCTTGAATGCCGCCGATGCTCTGGAACTGGTTCACGTGAGCCTTGAGCGGAATGCCGCGCTTCGCGGCGGCCTCAGCCAGTTGGTGCACGTCGATTGGCCGAAAGTAGTTGGCTTCGCAAAACACGTCCACGAAGTCGACGAGCCCTTCGTCGGCGAGGACGGGGAGCCAATGCGCCACCGCATCCTCCACGTAGGTGTCGAGGTCGGCGCCCTTCGGCAGGGCGTGAAGCGCCAAAAACGTGGCCCACAAGGGCATGGGCTGCAGCTCGCGGGCTCGCCGAACGACGCGCAGCATTTTGCGCTCCGACTCGAGGGTCAGGCCGTATCCGCTCTTGATTTCTGCGGCGACCGTTCCAGTGGCGCGGGCTTTTTCGAGGCGCTCCAGCAGGAGTTCCAAAAGCGCGGACTCGTCGGCCGCTTCAATGGCCGCTGCGGAATTCAAAATTCCGCCGCCTGCTGCCGCGATGTCGTGGTAGCTGGCTCCATCGAGCCGCATGCGAAACTCGGTGACGCGCGGCGCCGCATAGACCAAATGCGTATGGCTGTCGATCAATCCGGGCAGCATCCATTGGCCGGGTAAGCGGCGCACGTCCCATCCGGCGTCGTCGGTCGGGCATTCCGCCATCGGTCCCAGCGCGGCAATTCGGCCGTCGACCACGTCGACAAAAGCCTCCCGGAGCACCGGGAGCGAGGCCATTTCGGCGCCGCACAGCGCGTCGGTCGCCAGGGGCTGGGGGCTGCCGACCACGCCGGCGAGTTCGGTAAATCGAATGCGCATGATACGAAGGTACGCTTCGCGTATTTTTGAAGGATGGCCGGCAACACTTTTGGAACGCAGCTTCGCCTGACCACATGGGGCGAATCGCACGGCCCCGCCGTGGGCGGAGTGCTCGACGGATTTCCCGCGGGAATCGCTTTGGACCTCCATGCCGTCGCTGCGGAACTGGATCGCCGCAAGCCCCGCGGGGCGGCCGGAACGCCGCGCCGCGAGGCCGACGCCGTCGAATGGCTTTCGGGGCTTCATCCTGAGGCGGACGCCCAGGGACGCCGGGTCAGCCTCGGAACGCCCGTCGCCTTCTTGGTCCGCAACCAAAACACCCAATCGGGGGACTACGCCGGCTTGGCTGAGGTGTTTCGCCCGGGACATGCCGACGCGACCTACCAGGCCAAGTACGGAATTCGCGACGTGCGGGGCGGCGGACGCAGCTCGGCCCGCGAAACCGTGGCCCGCGTCGTCGCCGGGGCATTAGCCAAACAGCTGCTCGGTCCCTCAATCACCGTGCGCGCGGCCGTCGAGCGCGCGGCAGGCATTTCGGCGAGCGATCCCTCCACCTGGGACTGGACCTTGCGCGACCAAAGTGCCGTGGGATGTCCAGACCTGTCAGCGTCTGCGGCCATCGAAGAAGAAGTAGCGCGCCGCCGCGGAGAAGGCGATTCGGCCGGCGGAGTCATCTACCTCGAGGTGCTTGGGGTTCCCGCAGGATGGGGCGAACCGGTTTTTGACAAGCTCCACGCGGTCCTCGGGCACGCCCTCCTGAGCATCAACGCGGTCAAGGGCGTCGAGTTTGGCGACGGATTCGCCGGCGCCGACCTCCGCGGAAGCCAGCACAACGACGCGCCCGACGCCGACGGCGTGTTCCGCCAGAACCGCGAGGGCGGAATCACCGGAGGCATCAGCAACGGCCGTCCCCTTACCGCCCGAATCGCATTTAAGCCTGTATCAAGCATCGCTTTAGCGCAAAACGCGTTAAATGCTCAAGGCGAGCTGCGAACCTTGAGCATTTCGGGTCGCCACGACGCCTTGGTGGTTCCGCGCGCGGTGCCAATTGTCGAGTCGATGGTCGCCCTGGCGCTCGCCGACGCGATGCTCTTGCAACGAATTCACTCCTAAATAATCCCATGAAACTGCACCACAAAATCCTTCTTGGAATGCTCCTTGGCCTCCTTTGGGCCGTAGGTTCTGCCTATGCCGGCGGCGCCGAATTTACCGCGGATTGGATTGCCCCCTTTGGCACCCTCTTCATCAACGCCATGAAGCTCATCGCCGTTCCGCTGGTGCTCTTCAGCATCATCGACGGAGTAGGGCAGGTGGGCAATCCTCGGTCCTTGGGGCGCATTGGCGGAAAAACCCTCGTCCTTTACCTGATTACCACCCTGGCGGCCATCCTCATGGGCGTGTTTGCCGTCAACCTGGTTCAGCCCGGAAAAACCGCTTCACTCGAACAGCGCATGGAAAACCGTCGCGGATTTGAGGCTTGGCTGCACGCCAACAACCGACCGAGCCCCGACGGCCAGTGGCTTACGGACGCGACGGCGGCCGAAGCGGTAACCTCCGTGGATGCAAACCTCGACGCCCAAATCGCCGAGGTGCGCGGCGGAGACCGCGGTCCGCTCGAGTTTTTGCACGAAATGGTCCCAAGCAACGTCTTTGAAGCCCTCACTGACGGAAGCATGCTGCAAATCATCGTGTTTGCCATCTTCTTTGGCGTCATTTTGGTGCTGATGCCGCGGGAACAAACCGACCGCGTGCGCCCCCTGATGGAACAGCTCTCTGCGGTGTTTGTGCACATGGTGGTGGTCGTCATGAACGCAGCGCCCTTCTTCGTCTTCGCGCTCATGGCCGGAACCCTTACCCAACTGACCGGCGACGACCCTGCGCGCCTGCCCAATTTGCTTCAGACCTACGGAACCTACATGCTTACCGTTTTTGGAGGCCTGGTCGTGCTCCTTCTGACGATGTATCCGACCTTGGTTTGGCTAGGCACTCGCAAGTACGGGTGGTCGTGGCTTAGGAGCTTTCAGTTTTTCTTTCGTGGAATGCGTCCGGCCCAGCTGCTCGCCTTCAGTACCTCGTCTTCGGCCGCAACCTTGCCCGTCACCCTGGAATGCGTGCACGACAACCTCAAGGTCGACGAGCAAGTAAGCCAGTTCACGCTGCCCATCGGGGCCACCGTCAACATGGACGGAACCAGTTTGTACCAAGCCGTTGCCGTGATTTTCTTGGCCCAGTTTCACTTGGTCGACCTGAGCCTAGCCCAGCAGGCCACCATCGTCGTCACCGCAGTGGCCGCCTCGGTGGGGGCGGCGGCGATTCCGTCGGCCGGCCTCATCATGCTGATCATGGTACTCGACGCCGTCGGGCTCAACCCGGCGTGGATTGCGCTCATCTTCCCCGTCGACCGCATTCTCGACATGTGCCGCACGGTGGTCAACGTCACGAGCGACGCCGCCGTGGCGCTTACCGTGGCGGCCAGCGAAGACCAATGGCACGGGACAGAGTAGGGTTTCGAGTGGCTGGTTGCTGGTTGCTGGCTTCGGGCCGGGGGGCTCCAGGCATACGACCAATGAAGCAAGAGACCAGAGTCCAGAAGCCGGACCCCCGATTCGCTGCACTCGTTGCAGGTTGCTTGCTTTTTGCGCTCTCAAGTGAAGCCCAAGTTCAGCTGGGCGACTGCGAAAAAGCAGGCCCACCTTCAGCGCAAGTGCTCAAGGCAGAGGGAGCTTTAGCCAAAGGCGACCGCCCGATGGCCCAGGTGTACGTTTCGAGCTTGCGCCGCAAGGAACCCGAGTCCGTCCACGTTTGGTACCTCGACGCGGAACTCGCGCTGCTCCTCGGCGAAGAGCGCGCCGCCTTGGCCCTCTACGAAAAGGTCTACGCGGCCTGCCCCGACTACCTGAGCGACCTGGCCTTCCGCATCGGAGCGCTTCACGCGGGCCAAGGTCGCCGCGCCGAGGCCCAGCGGTACTGGGCCTCGCCCAACGCCGGGGCGGAGGCCCGGCGTTGGCTTCGCCGCTTCGCCCTCGAAGACTCCCTGCGGGCCCACCCCGTGCCCTTCAGCCCGGAACCTATCGACGGCTTGGCTACCGAAGCAGACGAATTCTTGGGCGTGCGCAGCCCCGACGGAAGCAAGTGGTACTTCACCCGCCGCCGCACCGTAGTCGACCGCAAAAGCGGCCCAGCGGCCCTCACACGCACCGAAGAAGTACTCTGCGAGGCCCTGGTCGGCCCTGCTGGATTGGACGTGCGCCCGCTGGACCGCCCCTTCAATGCCGGGCTCAACGAAGGAGGCCCCTCGGTCAGTGCCGACGACCAGTGGATGGTGCTCACCTCGTGCACCCCCGACGCCAACGGCTACCGCAACTGCGACCTGTTCTTGGCCCACCGGGAACAGGGCGAATGGTCCACCCTCAAGCGAATCGACGAGCTGTCGCTGCCCGCTTCGTGGGATTCGCAGGCGGCCCTCTCCGCCAACGGAGACCGCATCATATTCTCAAGCGACCGCCCTGGGGGCCGAGGCGGACTCGACCTGTGGACAAGCACGCGCACCGACGCGGGAGGGTGGTCCGCGCCGCTCAACCTCGGTCCGAACCTCAATACCGAGGGCGACGAAAAATCGCCCTTTCTCCACGCCGACGGCAGCACCCTCTTTTTCTCGTCGAACGGCCACCCCGGAATGGGCGGATTTGACGTGTTTACCGCCGACGTGTCGCGCCCGGTGGTCCCCTTAAACCTGGGCTATCCGATTAACACGGAAGGCGACGAACTCGGCTTTGGGGTTCACGCCAACGAGCCCCTGGGCTACTTCAGCGCCCGCCGCGACCCGGGCGGATACGACCTGATGCGCTTTGTGCTTCCCGGTGCTGCCGCCGGCCGAGAAGTGGCGTTTGTGCGCGGAAGCGTCGACGGCGAACTGCCCGACGACGGCAGACCCACCCAAATCCGCATTGAAAACCTGCGGACCAAGTCCAGCCAGACGGTGGTCGTGGACCCGGGGAGCAAGTCGTTCGTGGCGGTCATCGCTCGGGCGGACCTGGCCGAATCGGTACTGGAATTAGAGCACCCCGAGCTGGGCTACACGGCACTGCGCCTCGAGGAGTACACCGAAGACGAAGAAATTCCGGCTCTAACGGCCCGCAAGGCGCTGCCGGGCACCGAGTTCGCGCTGCGCAGCATTCGCTTCAAAACTTCGAGTTCGGAACTCAGTCCCGAGGACCAACTTGCGCTCCAGGGATTTGCGCGCTACCTCGAGCGCCATCCGACGTTCCGCATCGAGATTCAAGGGCATACCGACAACGTGGGTTCTGCGGCGGCCAACTTGAGCCTGTCGCAGCAGAGGGCGCAGCGCGTCCTCGATCACTTAGTGCGCCTCGGCGTTTCGGCGGAGCGGATGAGCGCCAAGGGCTACGGCTCTGCTCGTCCGGTCGCCAGCAACCAAAACGAAGAAGGCCGCTCGCGCAATCGGCGAACGGCCTTCGAAATTGTGCCGTAAAAAGGGGCTGCGAATTAAACGCGGCGCTCCTTGATGCGTGCGCTCTTACCGGTGCGGTCGCGCTGGTAGAAGATGCGTGCGCGGCGAACTTTACCCGTCTTGTTTACCTCAATTTTCTCGAGGTTGGGCATGTTGACCGGGAAGATGCGTTCTACGCCAATGGCGCCCGACATCTTGCGAATCGTAAAGGTCTCGGTTGCTCCGGCGCCGCTGCGCTGGATGACGTCGCCGCGAAAGAACTGCGTGCGCGTTTTTTCACCTTCGACAATTTTGTAGTACACCGTGATGGTGTCGCCCGCCTTGAATGAAGGGAAGTCCTTCTTCTCAATGTAGGTTTCCTGAACGTACTTAATCAGATCCATGATCTCGTAATTATGCAATTCAAACGGCAACGTACTTCGCTTTGAAGCAGAGGTTGGGTCTGCGGAATCCCTTTTGGCGTAGTTCCTCTGGGGGCGGCAAAGGTAGTGCGAAAAACGAAAAGATTAGCTTCCCGCGCAATCTTGGTACACCGGGTTGACGCGAAGCGCCGTTTCGGCCTTTTTGCGGGCTACCCATGCTTCCAAAACTTCCTGACGGCGCTTGTTTTCGACGTAGTTCTTCAGAAGCGCCAAATCCTGGCCCAAATTGGCGCGGTGGGGCTCCACCTTGCTCCGCAGCTGAACGATGCGAAAGAACTCTTTGCCCTGGGCGTCGCGCACTAAAGCCGCTTCGCTGATGCTACCCGGCGTGAGGTTTTGGATCGCATAGAACACTCCGCGGTCGAGTTGGTCCAGGCTGAACTTGACGTCCATGGTGTTGGGGTTGAGCATAATCCCCGCATTCAGCTTGGTTTCTTCGTCTTGCGAAAACTGCTGGGCGGCGGCCTCAAACGTCAAGGTTCCGGCGATCACCGCGCTGCGAATGCTGTCGAGCCGCTGCTGCGCCGCGTCCAAGTCCTTTTGTTCGAGCTTGGGCTTGACCAAAATGTGGCGCAAGTCCAGTTCTTCGCCGCGCTTGGCCTGGAGCTGCACAATGTGGTAGCCAAATTCGGTGCGGAAGGGCTTTGAAATTTCGCCCACCGCCAGGTTGTAGGATACGGCGTCGAATTCCTTGACAAACTGCCCGCGCTTAATGCCCTTGTACTCGCCGCCGTTCCGGTTGGAACCCGGGTCTTCGGAATACAAAATGGCCATCGTGGCAAAGCTTGACCCGTTGAGGATGCGCGTGCGCAGCTGCTCGAGCCGTTCCATGGCCTCTTTTTCGGCTTTCTCGCTCACCACAGGGTTTAAAATGATCTGCGCCAGCTCGACTTCCGTGCCAATGAGCGGTAGGGAATCGAGCGGAAGCTTGCGAATTTCCTGCTCCACCTCCACGGGCGTAACCTTCACGTTCTCGGTCAAGGTGCCCTGCATGCGCTGCGCCGTCATTTGGTTTTTCATCAGCGGCCGCATCTCCTCTTTAATCTCGAGAATGGACTTCTTGTAGTATTCCGTGAGGCGGCGCTCGCTGCCAATTTGCGCAACGAGCTGCTCGATGCGGCGGGCAATGTTGTCGTCGATTTCGGAATCGCTCACGACCACCGAATCAATGGCCGCATGGTGAATCAGGAGCTTTTCTAATATGAGTTCCTGCAAAACGTCGCAGTCGCTGCGGTCTTGGCCTTCGCGCTTGAGGGTTTCCCGCATGATGCTGACGTCGGACTGCAGAATGAGCTCGTTGCCCACGACGGCAACCACACCGTCGGCAAGGACGGGCTGGGCCACGGCGGTATGGCTAAGTCCGACCGCGAGCACCGCGGCGGCAAAGAGGGAGCGAAAGGGCATAGGCATAAAAAGCAAACTTACGGCGGAGCGAACCTTAGGCGCCTACCTGCGCATTTCGTGCCAAAAGTTCGCGCGCCAAATTGAGGTAGTTCTCAGCGCCGGTAGACGCGGCGTCGTAAACCATAATGGGTTCGCCAAACGAGGGGGCCTCACTGAGCCGAACGTTTCGCGAAATCACGGTATCAAAAACCAACTGCTGAAAATGCTGGCGCACCTCATCCACGACTTGATTGCTCAGGCGAAGCCGCGAATCGTACATCGTCAGCAGCATGCCTTCAATTTGAAGTTGGGCATTCTGCAGGATTTGCACCGAGCGCACGGTGTTGAGCAACTTGCCCAGTCCTTCCAGGGCGAAGTACTCGCATTGAATGGGGATAATCACTGAATCCGCCGCCGTCAGGGCGTTGAGGGTGACGAGCCCGAGGGAAGGCGCGCAGTCAATGATCAGGTAGTCGTAGTCTTCCTTGATTTCGGCCAGGGCGGACTGCAGCATGTACTCGCGGCGGGGCTTATCTACCAATTCCAGCTCGGCCGCCACCAGGTCGAGGTGCGCCGGCATCAGGCTCAGGTTGGGATTGCGCCCGTCGACGATGGCCTGAGCGGGCGGCACGGCGTGCTCCAGTACGTGGTAGGTGCCGGTTTTAGGCTCGGTCGGATCGTATCCTAGGGCCGAAGTCGCGTTGGCTTGAGGGTCGGCGTCAATGAGCAGCACGCGCTGCTCCAAAACGCCCAGGGCGCTGGCTAAGTTGACGGCCGTAGTCGTCTTTCCGACTCCGCCTTTTTGGTTCGCAACGGCAATGATTTTTCCCACAGCGGCGAAGGTAGCGCGGCAAACGGAGCTGCTTGCGGCTTGTGGAAAACTTAATCCGTGGCTCCGGTGCGCGGGGACAGCGTGCGGCGCACGACGCCGCAGTTCAGCATTTCGTCGCCGAAGTAGGGGTTCATGACCGCTTTCTCGCGGCTGATCCACGTGGCGCCCTCGTAGTCGAAGGCCATGGGGCAAAACTGAAGGTAAAGGCTGTCAGTTGGGGGCTGCTGCTCCAGCGACACCAAGTAGGCCTGAGTTAGGGAGTAAAAGGCCTTGCGCTGTTCGCTGAGGTCCGCGCTTGCCGCAATTTGCCGAACGGCCGACTGCAGCTGCTCGCCGGGGCTGTTCGTCGTCCAGAGCGAGTCCAGGTGCTGGGCGGCTGCTTGGGCCTCCGTGGGGTTCGACGACACCAGCGCGTCTTTGATCCGCAGGTACTGGTCCAGCGGAACCTCAGCGTAGGCTTCCTTGAGGTAGGAATGCGCCGCAGGGGCCTCTGCCGAGGCGTTTTCGTTGGCTTCGGGTTGGGAACAGGCGGCCAGAAGAGCGGCCGCGGCAATCAGCGAATACTTCATGCCCCAAAATTAGGTCCTAGTTCCGTGCGTCGCGCATCGGATTGCTCCGCCACAGCTGCGCACCGGTCGGCTTCGGGAGCGCTTCCAAGTGCAGGTCGGCGTCGCCGCCCCATACGTTGTTGTACAGGTCGATGTCGGCGAGTTCGCGGAACGGATCCAAGTCAATGGACACCGCTTTTTTGGGCAGGAACACCGTTTTGGTGAATTCTTGTTCGCTCTGAATCCAGATCTCGGCGGGCCAGCGTTCGATGTGCGAACTGCCGTCGGCAAAGGTGTAGCGCACGACCACGGGCATGATGAGTCCGCCGACGTTCTTCACCGTGACTTCGTGCAGGTAGCCGCTGGGACCGGGTTTGAGGCCCGCCAAACGCTTGGCGTCGGCTTTGCTCACGGCATGGCGGTTGTACTCGGTCACGTAAAAATCGCGGTAGGCCGGGTCCTTGTCCACTTTGGTGGGGCGGTTGCTGGTTTCGTTGCGCTGGTTGCCAATAAATGCGGCGTACTCGGCATCGGCTTCGGCCTTGCGCTGGGCTTCGAGTTCCTTGGGGTCCAGCGTCGGAACCGCGGCAATGCGCACTTTGCTCAACTCTTGGTCTACGGCCTCGGTCGTGTAAAACCATCCGCGCCAGAACCAGTCGAGGTCCACGCCGCTGGCGTCTTCCATCGTCCTGAAAAAGTCGGCAGGCGAGGGGTGCTTGAAGGCCCAACGGGTGCAGTAGGTTTTGAACGCATGGTCAAAAAGTTCACGGCCCATCACGGTTTCGCGCAAAATATTGAGTGCCGTAGCTGGCTTTCCATAGGCGTTGTTGCCGAACTGAAGAATGCTCTCTGAATTTGTCATAATGGGCACTTGGTTCAAGGCCGGAGCGCGCATGTACTCCACGATTTTGTAGGCCGGACCGCGGCGAGAAGGGTAGTTGACGTCCCATTCTTGCTCGGTGAGGTACTGCACAAAGGTGTTGAGTCCCTCGTCCATCCACGTCCATTGGCGCTCGTCGCTGTTGATGATCATGGGAAAGAAGTTGTGGCCCACTTCGTGGATGATGACGCTAATCATACCGAGCTTCTCCGCTTCTGAGTACGTTCCGTCGGGGTCGGGGCGTCCGCCGTTGAAGCAAATCATCGGGTATTCCATGCCGATGTCGTCGGTATGGACCGAAATGGCGCGCTCGTAGGGGTAGTCGACGGTGAATTTCGAGTAGGTCTCAATGGTCTGCGCCACGGCACGGGTCGAGAACTGCTCCCAAAGCGGATTCCCTTCTTTGGGGTAGAACGACTCGGCGAGGGTGGTGCGGTTGCCCACCTTGACGGTCATGGCGTCCCAAATGAACTTGCGGCTCGTGGCAAAGGCAAAGTCGCGCACGTTTTTCGCCGAGAACGTCCAGGTTTTGGTGCTTGTGGCCTTGGTCTTTTCGCGTTCGCGGGCTTCTGCTTCGGTAGCGATGATGACGGGCTTGTCGGTGGTCTTGCGGGCTTCGGCCAAGCGCTGGCGTTGGGTCGCCGTGAGCACGCTCGCCTCGTTGGTCAAGGTGCCGGTGGCGGCCACGAGGTGGTCGCTGGGTACCGTAATGGCGACTTTGTAGTCCCCAAACGGAAGGGTAAACTCGCCTTGCCCCAGGAATTGCTTGTGCTGCCATCCGACGTTGTCGCCGTACACCGCCATGCGCGGAAAAAACTGGGCAATGGTGTAGAGGGTGTTGCCCTCCTCGTCGAAGTGCTCGTACCCGCTGCGGCCGCCGTCCTTCATGCGGTCGTTGATCAGGTAGTTCCAGGCGACGTAAAAGCGTACGCTCTGTCCTGGAGCAAGCGCCGCCGGAAGGTCGACCCGCATCATCGTGTTGTTGATCACGTAGGGGAGCTTGCCGCCCGTCGCGGACTTTACCTCGGTCACGTTAAATCCGCCTTGGTATTTGTCGACGTACTGTTCGTTGATCTGCTCGGGCGTGATGGACGAGGGAATGCTCCCTTTCTTGCTCTGGTCCGTCATGGAGCCGGGCTTCATCATGTTTTGGTCCAGCTGGACCCACAGGTAGGTTAGCGCGTCGGGGCTGTTATTGCGGTAGGTGATCCATTCCGTGCCGGTAAGGACGTGCGTCTTTTCGTCGAGGGTCAGTTGAATGTCGTAGTCCGCGCGGTTTTGGTAGTAGGCGTGTCCGGGAGCCCCCGCGGCGTTACGGTAGCTGTTGGGCGTAGGCAGTTCCTGTTCCAGTTGGCGGAATTTGCTGTGCCCCAAGCGGTCGGCCGGAACGTGCTGGGCTTGCGCGCCCAAATGAAGAAGGCTCGCGCACGCAGTCGCGAGGAGGATGGAGTTTTTCATACCAAATACCATTGAGAGGCCAAATGTAGCGAAATACCGAGGGTCAGCGCCCCCAGAGAGAGGGCAAAATCTTTGGGCGAAAAGCCCCGGGCGGAGGCCATCCAGCGAACGACAAATACCGCCGCGACCACGCAGAGTTGGCCGAGCTCGATTCCGCCCGCAAACCAGCCCCACGCGGCCCAAAGGGCGCCCGGATCAGAGGGCAGCAAAGGCCCGAGGTCCTTGGCAAAAGCGAGTCCGTGGACGATCCCGAACGCAACGGCCACGGCGAGTTCCGGTCCAAACCAGCCTCGACGGCTCGTTTTTGGGGCGCCTTTGAACCAAACCACGCGGCCGGCGGTAAACAACAGCGTGGCCAGCACCGACCCTTCGACCAGGCGTTCGTTCAAGGGTAGATGAAGTGCTACTTGTCCCGCCATTGCAGCGGTGTGCCCCAGCGTGAAGGCGGTAAGGGCGCCCAGCCACAGCTTATAGTCGCGCGGCGCAAAAGGAGCAATGAGGGCCGCCACAAAGAGAAGGTGGTCCCAGGCAGCGACGTCCAGGATGTGGTAAAAGCCCAGTTCGGCGAAGGGAGGTGTGTTCACCGCAATTCAATTTTAGGGTTGCTAGCCGTGCTTACGGCATCAAGGCGGCCCTTGGGGCCACGTACAAAGTACACGTTGCGCTGGTCTTCAAAGCGCTCGTGGAGGAGCTTGTCGGTAACGGTGAGGGGCAGTCCGCCGTCCACGTGCATTCGAATTTCTACGGCGTCCGGTTGGTAGGTGAAACCGTCCATATAAAGGGTTAGTGCCTTGCGGCCACGGTACACGGTGAGCTTGCTGCGCACGTACTGCTCAGCTTGGCTGCGTCCTTCGGTGCGCTCGAGGCGGACTTTGGTTCCGCCCAACGACGCCGAGATGGCGTCTTCGAGGTCGTCGGTGAAAAGGCGAACGACCCACTCGCTGCGCTTCGGGCCTACGGAAATCTCGTGCGAGGCGAGGTGCATGGGATGGTCCGAAGCACCTAAAACTGCGATCAAAAGCAATAAAAACGGGGTAAAGAAACGCGTTCGCACAGGTTGCAAACCTAAACATTTCCTAATTTGATGCGATGAATTATCCCTACCAAATTCGTACCCACGACCAGTACCTCAATTCTTACCACGCTGCGTCGAAAGACCCGGAGGCCTTCTGGGCCGGAGTTGCCGAGCACTTTCGCTGGAAGCGCAAATGGGATAAAGTGCTGGATTGGAATTTTGAGGAGCCTCGCATTAAATGGTTTAATGGCGCCCAGCTCAACATTACCGAGAACTGCCTGGACCGGCACCTCGACGCCCGCGGAGACCAACCCGCATTGATTTTTGAGCCCAACGATCCGAGGGACCACGCTCGGGTTTTATCGTACCGCGAACTGCATTTTAAGGTGATGCAGTTTGCCCAAGTGCTTAAGAACAATGGCGTTCATAAAGGGGACCGGGTATGTTTGTACATGGGAATGATTCCGGAATTAGCCATTGCCGTGCTCGCTTGCGCCCGAATTGGAGCCGTGCACTCGGTCGTTTTTGGCGGATTTAGCGCCCAATCTATTGCGGACCGAATCAACGACGCGCAAGCCAAAGTCGTGGTAACCTGCGACGGAGCCCACCGCGGAGCCAAAGTGATTCCGCTCAAGTCGGTGGTGGACGATGCCGTCACGACGTGCCCCTCGGTCGAAAAGGTCATCGTGTTCATGCACACCCGAACTCCGGTTTCCATGACCCAAGGCCGCGATGTGTGGTGGGAGGACGAGATCAAGCGGGTCGAGTCTATGGGAAACCCGTTTGTGGAAGCCGAAGCGATGGACGCCGAGGACATGCTGTTCATTTTGTACACCAGCGGATCCACCGGCAAGCCCAAAGGCGTCGTGCACACCTGCGCCGGATACATGGTCTGGACCACCTACACGTTTGTCAACGCCTTTCAGTACCAACCAGGCCAAGTGCACTTCTGCACCGCCGACATCGGTTGGATTACGGGGCATAGCTACTTGATATACGGTCCGTTGAGTGCCGGAGCCACCACCCTGATGTTTGAGGGCGTACCTACGTGGCCCGATGCCGGACGATTTTGGGACATCGTGGACCGCCACCAGGTGAATATTTTGTACACGGCTCCGACCGCCATTCGAAGCTTGATGGGATTTGGCGAGGAGCCCCTTCGCGGCAAGAAGTTAGACAGCCTGAAGGTGCTCGGAACCGTGGGGGAGCCCATTAACGAAGAGGCGTGGAATTGGTACCACACCCACGTGGGCAAAGGCAATTGCCCGGTGGTCGACA
>SYCM01000080.1 GCA_005786915.1 Bacteroidota bacterium
CGCCGGAGCCGTGGCCGCACTGGTAACCGAAGATCCGCGCATTATGGTTCTTGACGACGCCGTGGGCGTCAGCGTGGAAAGTGCCGCCGATTTTTTTAAACCGCGCCGGCGTTTTTCCAAGGACGAACTCGCGGCCGCGGTCGGGGGACGGGCCGAGGCCGGGTCGGAGCATCCGTTTTGGGCCACTCCCGAGGCCGTGGTGGAGCAGTATCTGGAGTTCCCGGTGTTTGACGGCCCCTATTCCAACGACTGCTACGTCGGCCGGGTGCGCGAGGCCTTGGGCCGCTACGAGGCGGAGTCGGGGCTGCGCGCCATGAACGACTGGTTTGGCATGTGCTTCCACCTGCCCTATGCCTTTCAGGGGCGCCGGATGTGGCCCGAAATCGCGTTGGATCTTTATGCCGACCAGGGCCTGCTCGCCCAGGTAGAAGCCGAGGCGGGGGTTACGGAGGCCGAGGCCGGAGGGCGCAAGGCGCTCGCCAAGGCGTGGAGCAAGTCCGCCGCCTACAAGGCCTACGTCGCCGAGAAAATCGGTCCGGGCGAAGCCGCATCGATGCGCGTCGGCAACATGTACACGGCCTCGATATTCATGGGCCTGGTCAGCGCCCTACTAGGCTACCCCGACCGCCGCGACCTAGGGGGCAAGCGCCTCGGATTTTTGAGCTACGGCTCGGGCTCCAAGTCTAAGGTGTTCAGCGGCGTGCTTCGCGCCAACTTTGCCGCCCAACTGCGCGGAATCGACCTGGAGTCCGCCCTGGACCAGCGCCGCAGCCTCACCTTTGCGGAGTACGAAGCGCTGCACGCGCGAACGACGGAGGCCCCCGTGGACGCGGCCGTTCGCGGCGCGGTGCTCGACCGCATCGAAACCGAAGGAAATCTGCGGGGCTACCGCCGCTACCGCTGGGTGGGCTAGGCTCCTTAAGTTTGACCTGTGAACGACGAAGCGCCCATCACCAACCGTGTGGCCCAGAGTGCCCTGGTCACCTTGGACCTGGAGGACTTTTGGCCCCAGGGCGGCGTGGCGCGCCTTGATCTGGCTGAATTGGCCCCTGAGGGCGTGGTTCGCGAAGCCGCAGCGCGGTCGTACGTACAGAATTTAGCAAAGCATACGTACGACGGCAGCGTGGTCTGCCTCGAGGGCGCCGAAGCGGTCATTGTTCCGCAGTGGCTGGGTCCGATGCTGGCCAGCGCGCTGGCGCCGCACGCCGCGTTCGTCGGCTTTGGAGGGCCCGTTGAGGTTCTGTCGGCTTACTACGCTCAGGCGCTCGCCGAGGCCGACTGGACTCCGTACCGCGGAGCCAAAGTCTTGCTCAAGGGCTGCGGCACCCACCCGGTTCCCGACTCGGCCTATGCCGCTGCGGCGCGGCACCTCACCCGCGTAGCCGACAAGCTGATGTACGGCGAGGCCTGCAGCAACGTACCGATCTTCAAGGCTGCTGGTTCCTAGTTGATAGCTGCCCACGTGCCAAACAAAAGACCAGAAACCAGAAACTAGAGACGATCACCCATGGAATTTCGAATTCTCTCCCTGAAGCGCCGCATTGAGCCCCTGCGCCAGTCCATCTTGAACCACGAGCTCTACCCGATGATGGAGAGCATGAGCGAAGTGCGGGTGTTCATGGAGCACCATGTCTTCGCGGTTTGGGACTTCATGCGCCTGCTCAAGGCCCTGCAGCGCGACCTCACGTGCGTCGACGAGGCTTGGGTTCCGACCGAAGACCGCGCGTCGCGCCGCCTGATCAACGAAATCGTGGTGGCCGAAGAGTCCGACGTCGACCTCAACGGACGCCCCGCGAGCCACTACGAGCTCTACCTCGACGCCATGCGCCAGGCCGGAGCGGACACCCGCGGCATCGTGCGCTTTGTGGGCAAGCTGCAGTCCGGCTTCAAGGCCAAAGACATGCTGCGCTTTAACCTCGCCGAGATCGACGAGGCCACCATGGACTTTTTGAAGGCGACCGACCGCATCCTCAAGCGCGGCAAGCTGCACCAGACGGCGGCGGCCTTTACGTTTGGGCGCGAAGACTTGATTCCCGACATGTTCACGGCGCTCATTAAGAAGCTGTACGCGGAGCATCCAAGCGAACTGAGCGCCTTCGTGTACTACCTCGACCGCCACATTGAGTTGGACGGCGACGAACACGGACCCATGGCGATTCAAATGATGAACAACCTCTGCAAAGAAGACGACGAGCTCTGGCTCGAGGCCGAGGACGCCTGCGTGGAGGCCTTAGAGGCCCGTCTGAAGCTGTGGGACGCCATTGCGGCCAAGGTCCGCAGCAAGGAGCTCGTGAGCTGATTGCGCACTGGGGCGTACCTTTAACGCCCTATGAAAAAGCTATTTGCCCTTCTCTTAGCGGTGGCGCTTGCGCTGCCGGCTCAACTTCGCGCAGGCGAAGGAATGTGGATCCCTTTGCTGATCCAAAAGTTGAACTATGCCCAGATGAAAAAAGAGGGCCTTAAGCTTTCGGCTAAGGACCTCTACGACATCAACCACGGCTCGCTCAAGGACGCCATTGTCTCTTTTGGCGGATTTTGCACCGGCGAAATCATTTCGTCGCAAGGCCTGCTGCTGACCAACCACCACTGCGGGTACGACGCAATTCAAAAGCACTCGACGGTGGAGCACAACTACCTCGAAGACGGGTTTTGGGCGATGGACCGCAGCCAAGAGCTTCCGAACCCGGGGCTTTTTGCCAACTTCTTGGTGCGGATCGAAGACGTTACCGCCGCGGTCAACGGGGCGCTGAACGACCAGATGTCTGAAGCAGAGCGCACCAAAGCCATTCAAATGAAGGGCGCTGAGCTCGCGAAAGCAGCCACCGCCGGCACGCACTACGAGGCTTCGGTAGAGACGTTTTACCACGGTAACGAGTTCTACCTGTTTGTCTACGAGAAGTTTAACGACGTGCGCCTCGTGGGAACTCCGCCCAGCAGCGTAGGCAAGTTTGGCGGCGACACCGACAACTGGATGTGGCCGCGCCACACCGGGGACTTCTCCATGTTCCGCGTCTATGCCGGTAAAGACGGCAAGCCCGCCGAGTACCGCGCCGACAACGTGCCGCTTACGCCCAAGCACCACCTTCCGGTGAGCACCAAAGGGGTGAAGGACGGCGACTTTACGATGATTTTTGGCTACCCCGGACGCACCGACCGCTACCTCAGCAGCTGGGGCGTGCAGCAGGCGATCGACCTGTACAACCCGACGGTGGTGAAAATCCGCGACCAAAAGCTTGCGGTGCTGCGCAAGTACATGCAGGCAGACCCCGCCCTCAACATTTTGATGGCGTCGAACTACGCGTCGACGGCCAACTACTGGAAGTACTACATCGGCCAGACCGAGCAACTCAAAAACAACAAGGTGTTCGACAAAAAGCGCTACCTCGAGACGCAGTTCTCGGCGTGGGTGGCGGCGTCGCCCGAGCGCCAAGCCAAGTACGGCGAAGCCTTGAAGCTGATGGCCGAGTACTACGACGCCACGAATCCGACCGTGAAAAACAACGTGTTTTTGATGGAAGCGGTGCTACGCGGACCTTCTTCGGTTCTGTTTGCCTACCGCAACGTACGCAGCCTGGAGCGTGCCTACAAAGACAAAGCAGGATTCGCAAAGGCGCGTCCGATGATTGAAGAAATGGCCAAAGAGAACTTTGCTGAGTTCCATGCGGGCGCCGACCGCGACATGATGGTGGCCCTGTGGTCGATGTACATGGCAGACATTCCGACGGCGCAGCAGCCCAAGTTTCTGCAGTCCTTTGGCGGAAGCAAGGCGGCCCTCGAAGCGTGGGCGCAGAACGCCATGGCCACGTCGCTGTTCATGGACGCGCAACGCTTTGCCGCGTTTTTGGACAACCCCGATTCGGCTACGTTGGCCAACGACCCGTTGACCAAAGTGGCCAACGACTTCCGCACGACCTACTTCGGCGGTCAAGACGCGTCGCTCGCCGCCAAGAAGTCTAAGGCGTACCGCCTGCTGACGGCCGGAGTTCGCGAGATGGACCCCAATCGCGTATGGTCGCCCGACGCCAACTCGACGATGCGCATGACCTACGGTCACGTGGGCAGCTACGAGCCCCGCGACGGCGTGAAGTACGACTACGTGACCTACCTCGACGGCGTCATGCAAAAGGAGGATGCTTCAAATCCTGAGTTTGTGGTTCCGGCCAAGCTCAAGGAGCTGTACAAGGCCAAGGATTTTGGCCCCTACGCCGACCAGACCGGCCGCCTTCCGGTGGGCATTATTTCGGGCAACGACATCACCGGGGGCAACTCGGGTTCGCCGCTGATCAACGCCAAAGGCGAGCTGATCGGGGTGGCCTTCGACGGCAACTGGGAGGCCATGTCGGGCGACATTTTCTACGAAACCAAGCTGCAGCGCACGATTTCGTGCGACATACGCTACGTGCTCTTCATCATTGACAAGTACGCCGGCGCCGGCCACTTGGTCAAGGAGATGACGCTGCGCTAGCCTTAGGGGTCGTTAAATGCAAAAGCCCGCCGGTGACGGCGGGCTTTTTTGTTGGGGGGTGGTGCGCGCGGCGCTGCTTAAAACCCGAGGTTTTTCAGGGCTTTTTGCAGCTCTTCTTCGCTGCGGAACGTCAAGGTCACTGTGCCCGATCCCTGGGCCGTCTTGCTGACCTTGGCGGGCAGTCCGAGTACGTTTTTGAATGCCTGGGCTGAAGCGAGGTCGTTGATGTTCCGTCCGCGGGCGGGAGCGCTCGGGGCTTCGGCGCCTTCAGAACCCGGAACGCCGTCGGGGTTTTGCACGAGGCGCACGGCCTCTTCGAGCTGGCGCACCGACCACTGCTGCGCGACGCAGTCCATGTACAGCTCGTCTTGCGCGTTGGGGTCGTCGAGGCCGACGAGGGCTTTGGCGTGGCCGGCACTGATGGTGCGGTCGCGGAGTCCGGCCTGAATTAACGGCGTAAGCTTGAGCAGGCCCACAAAATTGGCGACGGTTGAGCGCTGCTTGCCCACCCGCTCGGCAACTTGCTGCTGGGTGAGGTTGCATTCGTCCATGAGGCGCTGGTACGAAAAAGCGACTTCCATCGGGTCCAAGTCGCGGCGCTGGATGTTCTCGACCAGAGCCATTTCAAGCATTTGCTGGTCGTCGGCCAGGCGGACGTAGACCGGCACGCGTTCCAGCCCGGCGAGCTGCGCGGCGCGGAACCGGCGCTCTCCCGAAATGATCTCGAAGCGGTCCGCCTCCAAGCGGCGCACCGTAATGGGCTGACTGATGCCCAGTTGGCGAATGGACTCGGCCAACTCCTGGAGCGGCCCCGGCTCAAACTGGGTGCGGGGCTGCCTGGGGTTGGCTTGGATTTGGCTCAGCGCCACCTCAAAAATGCTCGAGACCACGTCGCGGGCTCCCGGGTCTTGCGCCGAGACGGCGGTGTGGTCGTTAAGGAGCGCGGAGAGTCCGCGGCCCAAGGCGGGGCGTTTCGGTGTGGCCATGCGCAAATATCGGAAGTTCCGAAGAACAAGAGGCTACGCCCGAGGTTACCTTTGCAGCCTTTATGAACGACATTCGGAACTTCTGCATCATCGCC
>SYCM01000081.1 GCA_005786915.1 Bacteroidota bacterium
AGCTTGGACTTGGGTAACGTAGCGCATACCACCTTCTTTGAATGGGATATGGCTGCCACATTGGGAAGCGGCACTACCGCAGGCATCATGGGCAACGACGACACCCTATTTGTGTTGATCTCAACCAACAACGGTACTACTTGGAACCGTAGCCAGACGCTCGCCAAGTACCACCGCGGTAGCGGCATTAGCCCCACGGGCGGACGCTACTCGCTCAACTTGAGCGCCTACACGGGTCTGGTGCGAATCGCATTCTACCTCGAGAGCTTGACTTCGAGCGCTACGCACGGAGCTACCGACTACGACCTGTTCATCGACAACGTAGCCTTGAGCGCCACGCAAACGCCGTGTCCGGTTCCGACCGTCACGATGACGACCACGAGCAACTCGGCCACCCTTGGTTGGACCGTTAACGGCAACCCAGTGACCGGCAGCGCGCAAATTGCGTGGGGTCCGGCTGGCTTCATCATCGGTTCGGGCGGTACTGGTGCCAACACGGCCACGGCTACCACTAACCCGTACACGCTCTCGGGCCTGACCCCTGGAACGCAGTACCAGATCTACATTCAAACGTCGTGTGCTACGGCACTTGGCCAGTGGGTTGGTCCGTTCACGTTCACGACGCCGTGTTTGAGTGCGATGAGCGGTGCCTACACCATCGACTCCAACTTGGCGACGAGTGCCACGAACTTCAAGACCATCGCAGCGGCGGTTCAAGCACTTCAGACCTGCGGCGTGTCAGGTCCGGTTACGCTAACGCTTGCAGGATACGCTCACCCCGTTGGTTTGGTTCTTGCCCAGATTCCGGGTGCGAGCGCCACGAATACGGTGACCTTCCAAGGCATTGCCAGTGGCACCTCCGAAATCAAGGGTGCTGGTGGTCAGGTAGCCGCGGTGACTTTAATGGGAACGAAGTACGTGACCATCCAAAACCTCCGCATCAACGGTCCGACCATGACGGGTGTGCTCTTGACCGACAACGCCCAGTACATCACGATCCACAACAACAGCATTTGGGCTGACACGACGGGTACGTCGAGCCTGGTGTGCGGCATCGTAAGTACGGGAAGTTTGACCTCTACGTCTTCCTACGGCAACAACGCCAACAACATCACGATTACCAACAACGTGATTAAAGGAGGTTACTACGGCATTCGCTTGAATGGAGGATCAACCACGAGCTACAACACGGGCTTTACCATCAACAACAACCAAATCCTGAAGCCGTACTACTACGGTGCCTACTTCTACTACATTGGCGGTTTGACGATGCAGGGCAATACGATTAAGGACTACCGCAACACGTTTAACTACGGTATCTACGCGTACTACGTAGGCAACGTGAACATCCAGCGGAACAACGTGCCGAATCCTTACTACTACGGACTTACCCTGGGCTATTTGAACAACGCTTCAAAGCCCGCCAACAAGAGCGTGATTGCGAACAACATGTTCGGTTCAACCGCTAGTTACGCGGGGTACTTCCCGTACATCCGTCATGTGGACCTTCACAACAATACGTTTGCAGGTAGCACCTACGGGTACTACGTTTTGTCAAGCACCACACCGACCTTGATCTCCAAGAATGTGGATGTTCGCAACAACATCTTCAAGGGTGGCTCATACGCGTACTACCAGAGCGGTACGATGGACTCGTTGACACTCAACTACAACCTGTACCAGTCGGGCGGCACCAACATGTGCTACTTCGGTACGGCGAACTACACTTCGCTGGCCGCTTGGCAAACTGCGGTTCCGACGCAAAACGCGAACTCCGTTCAAGCTCAGGTAGTATTTGCCGCTGGTAACGATCTGCACGTGGTGAACGGCGGACCCAACAACTTGGGAACTCCGATTGCCTCGATCACCACCGACATCGACGGCGACGTTCGTTCGACGACGACCCCAGACATTGGTGCCGACGAGTATACTCCGATCAACAACGACATGACCCTTGAGTCGATTGACGGCATCGCCGGATGTGGCGACTCCACGGCCTACTCGAACGTCATCGTGAAAAACAAGGGCAACTTGGTGGCCACGGCCTACAACGTGAGTGTGGAAATCACCGGACCTTCAGGGGTACAGGTGCAAACCGTCAACTTGACGAGCCAGAACCTAGCCAACTTTACCACTGACACCATAGTGGTTGGACCCTTCAACACCTACGCCGGAGGTGACTTCAGCGTACGCGGTTGGGTAGTGCTGGCGGGCGACCAAGTTCCGAGCAACGATACCTTGACTTATGCTTCACTGCGCACGGCCACTCCGTACGCACCGGCTACGTTGTCGCTCGACCCCACGTGCTTCAATGCCACGACAGGACTTCTGGTAGCCCAACCGGTGCCGGGTGCCCGTTACGCCTGGTACGCTACGGCTACCGACACGACGAAGCTGAGTACCAACGACAGCTTGTCGGTGCCGGTGAACGGAACCACGTACTACCTCGGCTACACCTCTTCTCTGGACACCTTGACCACGGGAACAGGAACGCTGGTAACGACGGGAACCAACATCACGCCATACAAAACCTTCTACATGGACGGACGTGCTCAGTACATCATCTACGCCGACGAGCTACAAACCTTGACGGGCAGCACCGCTCCCTCATTGATCAGCGGCGTCTCCTTTGACGTTGTGTCAGCAGCAGCGCAGGCGATGAACAACTTCTCGATCAAGGCGGGGAATGTGGCGAGCATTCCGACCTCAGGATACGTCACCACGACGAGCTTCCCGACGGTATACTCGAGCGCGACATACAACGCAGTTGCCGGTTGGAACCTGCACAACTTCACCACACCCATCCTTTGGGACGGAACGAGCAACCTCGTGATTGAAGTGTGCTTCGACAATACGTCGTGGACGTCCAACTCTACGGTTCGCTACGAGACGTTGACCCGTACGGGAACGATCGACGGCTTCGCGGATCTTTCCACGGCCAGCGGTTGCACGCCAGGTGCGGTGACCTCCGCAACCTACAGCAACAACCGCCCGAATATGAAGGTGGTAGCTGAAGTGCAGGCATGTTCGAACGTGCGCACGCCCGTCACGCTGAACATAGATTCAACGAGCGCGGATGCGGTAGCAAGCTTCTTTGAGGTCAATCCGGCTACGGGTACTTTTGACTTCTACGCAGGCGGTTCTACGGGCCAAACCTTCAGCTGGACCTTCGGCGACGGAGGCACGGCGACGGGCGACACCGTGAGCCATAGCTACAGTTCAGCCGGGGTCTTCACGGCCACGCTCACGGTCACTGACTCTACGTGCAACACGACTGATGTGGTGTCGTTTGTAGTAACGTCGCACATCGGCATGGGCGAGAACATTCTCAACCAGCAGATGATGGCCTTCCCGAACCCGAACAGCGGCGCCTTCCAAGTGCGCATCAGCGGAGCGGAGCAGTTCGAAGGTCAGCTTGAAGTACTCAACCTGATGGGCCAAGTAGTAGCCTCGATTCCGGTCGAGAAGCGCACTGCCGTCCTCGAGGTACCGATGGACCTGAGCGACTACGCCAAGGGCATCTACATGCTGCGCCTCAGCGGTGCTGAAGGACAGTCGGTGCTTCGCGTCGTGGTGCGCTAAGAACTGGCACTTCGCCAAACGAGAGAGGCCGCCCCAACGGGCGGCCTCTTTTTTTATGCCGTTGAACCGAGGCGGGCGAACCCTGCGCTCATGCGTTGGCGAACGAACTAAATAAACGGATTGGTCCGCTCCGAGAGAAGCTCCAGCCGACGCTGGGCAAAGTCGACGCCGTAGGTCGCCGGAATACTGCGCGACGTGTGCCTCGACCACAGGGCGTAGGCATTGGAGCCCGTGCCCAGCAACAGCATCTCGTCCCCTTCTTGGAGCGTGGGAAGCATGCAGCCTTTCTCGAGGTAGTCTCCGGCGAAGCAGAGCGGCCCGGCCAAATCGGTCAGTACGGGTGCGTCCATAAGCGCTTGGCCGCCGCGCAGGGGGAGCCAGGCGATGCCCCTTGGGCGCACGTAGGCGTCGCGAAGCAAAAAGTCCGCGCCCAAGTGCAGGTAGGCCACCGAACGGTCGCCGCGGGAAAGTACGTATTCGACGTCGCTCAGGGCGTAGCCCGTGTGGAAATGAGTCCACTGCCCGAATTCCGTGACGAGCGCAAAATCGAACCACAACTCAGGGACCGCGGCCCTCAGGGCTTCGGTGTAGGCCCGCATTTGGGGCGCCGAGCCGTTTGCTTCGAGGTACTCCGGCTTCAGCCCTCCCCCGACGTCGAGGGTGGTAATGCGACGGCTGGTACCGGCGGCCGCAAGCCGCTCGTTGGCCTCCACGGCCAGGTCGCGCAGGCGAGTGAGCGCGCGCACGGCTCCATGGGTGTCGTTCATCGACGAACCGGAATGCACGTGAAGCGCTACAATCGGGTACGCCCGAACGGCGTCGAGGATGGCCGCACGCTCGGCGATGGGGGTCCCAAACTTGGACTCGTCGCCGCTTACCTGGTAGACCGAGGGCGCGTCCACTTCGACCATGGGGTTGATGCGAAGCCCCAGGCGAAGGCGGTCGGCAAAAGGTTTGAGGCGCTCGAGTTCCTCGAGGCTGTTGGCATTCACCAGCATTCCGGGGCTGCGGAGGGCGCAGTCTTCGATTTCGTGCGGACGCTTGACCGGAGAGTCAAAAACCAAACGCTCCGGCGGACATCCAGCGGCACGGGCGAGCTGCACCTCTTCCCAGGTTGCGGCCTCTAGCCCAAATCCGCGTGCTACAATGTGGCGAAGCACCGCAGGGTGCGGCTGCGACTTAATGGCCACGGCGTGCACTGCGCGCTCGTGGTTCCACGACGCGGCCAGCGCGTCTAGGTAGGCGTCTAGGGCGTTCCACGAAACCAGAAGCACCGCCGAATCCTGCGGGGTCCTCAGCGGCCGAAGTGCATTCGCGGCCCACACGGCTTCAGGAGCGAGCGGATGCATCACGACTGCTCAAAAAGTTGCACGGCGATAGACTCAATCAAATTCACCAGGTGAAGGTCGTTGAACGGATCAAACCCTGCCGGACCCATCATCTTGCGAATCGAGTACGACCCAAGGGCCAATCGGATGAACGAACGGGATCCGTAGCGCACGGGCTGTCCCATGAACACGCGGTTAAACCCGTTAAACCCAGCGTGCGTCGACAGCACCAGTTGGTCAAAGAGCTTCTTAAGGTCGTCGTAGTCCAGTTCGCGCCCCCCCGCCGAAACCGTAAACGAGATGATGCTGTCGTTGGTCAATTCAATGTCGGGCATCATGCCAAAGCGGTCGCTCAGGGCGAGGCGGCCGACCACCACGCGGTTCCATCGGCGAATGAGTGCGTCGGTATCTTCCTGAGGATAAGCCAAGTAGGCCTCCATTTCGTCGAGGGCTATTTCCCAGCGCAGGCGAAGCCCGACGTTGGCGTAATCGGGCCAAAGGGTGCGCAGCTGCGGTAGGTCAGGCGGAGCGTCTGCCGAAGCAAATAGGGATCCGTAGGGCGCAAGATGCTCCGCCGGGCAGCTGACCAGGCGCTCCGTCCAAAACTTGGGCACCAAAAGGGCCCCGCAAAACGGCGGGGCTTGGTAAAATTTCGAGCCCGTCACCATGAGCATTACACCCTTAGAAATCAGCTCATGGACCAGTCCTCGGTGGGTGCGAAACTGGCACATGTCAACCACCCACATCACCCCTTCGCGAAACTCGTCGATGATGTCGAGGTCGTCCTTAATTCCCGACTTGGAACCAAATACCAAATTGCCCACGATGGGTTGGCCCGGGCGAGCCGCGATGATGTCGCGAATCGCCTGCTTGCGGTCTGAAATGTGTCCGCTTTCTTCGCGGGCGGGCAAAAACTGCACGTCGACGTCGAGGGCCTCGGTGACCATTCCGCCCTTGGGAACCGCGGCACCAAACTGGTTTTGGTTGGCGTAGTACTTGCCTTCGGCGGCCAAAATGGAGCCCGAACCGAGCTCCTCGGGGCAGCTCACGATGTTGGTGATGCGTCGACCGGGGTACAGCATCGACTGCATCAGCAACGGCCAGTACATCATATCGCTGCCTGAAGGGCCGTAGTACACGTGGAATTCATCGTTGCGTCCGCCGAAAAGCTGCTGCATGCGCTTGGTTTGGGTACGCATCCACTGGGCGTCGTCCTCCACGCGATAGTCGCGCTCGAAGTGCTTGGCCGTTTCGTGGCCCGCAGGGGTTAGGGTCCCGCAGGTGCAGGAGCCGCGCATCAGCAGCCCCTCGTACTTCATCGGGTTGAGGTGGTACTGATTTGCGTCCGTTTCGGGGCGCAGCGCGATGCGTTCGTCGCAGCCCGCTAAGAGCCATTGCTGTATCATTCGTGGTGCCGGTAGGCCCGGTGCTTCATTCCGTTACTTTGTTCTAAGGTCAGCCACGCAAAATGGCTGTCGTGCGTCAGTCGAGCCTCTCGGTCGGCCAATTGGCGGACCAGGGGTTCTTCAGCGAGGTAGTGTGCACGGTATTCGAGGGTGCCCGAGTAGGACCAACGCTCCGAATAAATCAGGTGGTCGGCGGCGGGTTCGGCGACGTACCAAGCCCCCTCCCCGATTCCGCCCAAGTACTCGGCACGCTGGGGAACGTCACCGGGCCGCTGCGCCGGCTCCTCGAGCTTGCCCACCACTTCGTCGCGGTTGAGGTGGGTGGTTTTGCTACGGCTGGCCGATGCAAAAATCTTGGCAGTGACGTCCCACCAAGCCTTGATCAGGGGGGCCTGCTTCCACGTGGACTCCCCACCTCGCCACTCCAGGTAGCTCGAACCGTCTTGGGCGGCAGCCAGTACGTTAAAAAAGGGCGTAGGGGCGGTGTAGGTGATCGGTCGGCGGTAGCGGCGGTAGTGACTGGGTTCGTGTCCGATGCCCGCCAGGAGCGACGTTTGCACGAAGCGCGCACAATTCGTCTGCTTGGGGTTGAGCCCGTGGTACCCAATCAGTCCGCCAAACTGCAGTTCGCGCGCTTTGGCGTCCACCAAGTCCACGTCGGGCGTATAGTAAATCGAGAGCTGTAGTAGGCCTTCGCCGTGGGTGGCGGCCGACTTGGCATCGAGCTCGCGGCAAATGTCCTCCACATTGGTCAATTTTCCTTCAGCGTCCCAGTGCGGAACCGTGGCAAACACCAGTGCCGGATCGGTGGCCCCCGATCGGATGCGGCCCATGCGGCGGGGCGTAATGTAGCGCCCGAAATCGTAGTAGCGCAGTTCGCTGCCGTCGGCCACTAACATGGCGGCATGACCGACCATCATGTTGACGTTTTTGACCACTCCCACGGAGCGAAGAAACTTCAGAATTCCTTCTTCCCCCCGGGCGGTCACCTCGGGCCAAGCCAGCACCAAAACAGCGGAATTCCGCGGCAAATTCGCCATGATTGCAAAGGTGCAGTTAAATCGCCGTAACCGCAAGCCTGCGGCGCACGTCAATTTCACCCGAAGCCACGGTCCTTTGGGCTCCCAAAAGTCGACGTCTATACGACCGAAGTAACGTTATACCCGCCCTAAATAACGCACCTTTGCAATCATGATCCTGCTCGCCTACCTCGCCTCGCTGCTCATCGGACTTTCGCTCGGACTTCTGGGCGGCGGGGGGTCCATCCTCACCTTGCCGGTCCTGGTCTACCTTTTTGGCGTCGGCACCGTCGAGGCCACGGCCTATTCGCTGTTCATCGTTGGCGCTACCGCCCTGGCCAGCATCATGCCCAAAGCCCGAGCAGGCCACGTGGACCTACGCACGGCATTTTGGTTTGGCTTGCCTTCGGTCGTGGCGGTGTACCTGACCCGAGCCTACGTGATGCCCTGGATTCCCGACCCCATTTGGACGGGCGACGGTTGGGCCCTAAGCAAATCGACCGGGCTCATGCTACTTTTTGGTGTGCTGATGCTGGCGGCAGCGCGCGGAATGATCGTGGGCCGCAAGCCCGCTAAGGCTGCGGCTGAGGCACCACAGCCCATGGGGTCCGCGACCAAAATTGGCATCGTGCTGGCCGAAGGGGCAGGAGTAGGCTTTTTAACCGGCCTAGTGGGTGCTGGGGGCGGATTTTTGATCATTCCCGCGCTGGTGCTGGTGACCGGCCTCGAAATGAAGGTCGCCGTGGGCACGTCGCTCACCATCATCGCGGCCAAATCGCTCATCGGCTTCACTGGAGACCTCAACCACCTTGACATGGATTGGTCGCTGCTGCTGAGCGTCACCGCCGTGGCCGTCTGCGGCATGATTTTAGGAACCCTGCTGTCAAAACGCGTGGCTTCAGGTCCGCTTCAAAAAGCCTTTGGCTGGTTCGTCTTGGCCATGGGCCTCTTCATATTGAGCCGCGAATTTTTCTTCTAAACCCCACCCCCCAACGTACCTTCAACCCATGATGAACGTAGAGCAGATTTACACCGGTTGCTTGGCGCAGGGCGCCTACTTTATCTCGTCCAATGGCGAAGCCGTGGTCATTGACCCGCTGCGCGAAACCAAGCCCTACCTCGACCGCGCTGAGGCCCTAGGCGTGCGCATCACGCACATCCTCGAGACGCACTTTCACGCCGACTTCGTTTCGGGACACGTCGCGCTCTCGAAGGCTACCGGGGCCCGCATCGTATACGGCCCCAACGCCAACCCGGAGTTTGAAGCCCACATTGCGGCCGACGGCGAAGTGATCCCCGTGGGCGACGTCTCGATTCAGGTGGTTCACACCCCTGGCCACACGATGGAGTCGACCTGCTACGTGCTCCGCAACGAAGAAGGCGAGCAGGTGGCGGTATTCACGGGAGACACCCTGTTTTTGGGCGACGTAGGCCGCCCTGATTTGGCCCAAAAAGCGGCGAGCACGACCCAAGAGGAACTCGCCGGAATCCTCTTTGATTCGCTCCGCAGCAAAGTCATGACGCTTCTGCCGTCGATCACCGTGTACCCAGGTCACGGCGCCGGTTCGGCCTGCGGCAAAAACATGAGCAAGGAGACGGTAGGCACCCTCGAAGAGCAGCTGCGCACCAACTATGCGCTGCGCGCCGACATGACCCGCGAAGAGTTTATTGCTGAAGTCACCGACGGATTGGGGGCGCCCCCCGCCTACTTCCCCATGAACGTGGCGATGAACAAAAAGGCCGTGCCGGGCGCAGAAGAGGTGCTGGCCGAGGCCTCCAAGGCCTTTGACCCCATCGCCTTCAAGGCCATGGTGGCCGAAATGGACGCGCTGGTGCTCGACACCAGAAAGGCCGACGACTTTGCAGCCGGCCACATTCCGGGTTCGATCTTCATCGGAATCGACGGCCAGTTCGCGCCGTGGGTGGGCGCCTTGATTCCGGTCGGGCAGACGCTGATGTTAGTATGCGACGCAGGTCGTGAGCACGAGGTCATCACCCGTTTGACCCGCGTCGGCTACGACCGCGTGCTGGGCTACCTCGAGGGCGGAATCGCGGCCTGGAAGACCGCCTCGCTCGAAACCGACCAGGTGCAGCGCATCACGGCGAGCAATCTGGCGGATCGCCTTGCCCAAAATCCCGCACTCAACATCGTCGACGCCCGCAAGGAGGGCGAATGGACGGCCCAAAACTTGGCCCAGGCCAAGAACATTGCGCTCGACGACCTGAACGCCCGGTTTGGCGAGCTCCCCACGCAAAGCACGATGCACATTCACTGCGCCGGGGGGTACCGGTCGATGATTTTTGCGTCGATCCTCAAGAGCCGCGGAATCCATGACCTAGTCGACGTGATCGGTGGATTTGGTGCGATCAAAGACACCCCGGGGCTCGAAACGAGCGCCTACGTTTGCCCGAGCACCCTTCAGAAGGAATCAGCCTCTACCTCGAGCAAGGGCCTTATGGGCTGGCTTAAGAGTCTGCTGAGCTAGTCGGTACCGAACGCGCGCGGGCGGCCGTGCCCGCACTTACGAAACCGCGCCGGCCCTTTGGGGACCGGCGCGGTGCATTAGCAGGGGAGCCTTGCGGTGCGCCTAGGGCCGCACCCACAAAAAACCTTGGCCGCCGACCAGTCCGAGTCCGCCCGAAACGTTGTGGTAAATTGGCACGGGCTGCGTGAAGGGTCCACCGCTGTTTTGCGCGGTGCGCAGCGAGCGTTCGTAGCGCGCGGTCGCCTCGTCAATCTTGGTCACCCGCATCTTCGTGGGGGAATTCAGCGACCACTTGTACACGCGAACCAGCATGTCCGGCTGCTGCCCTAAAATCAGGGCGTTATCGAACTCGACGGCGCCGCGAAAGTCCTGACCAAAGACGGGCTGTACCACCAGAGGGTCGTCGGTTCCGGCAAAAATGATCTGCTGCACCAGGGTGTCGGCTTGGTCTTCAAAAAACTCGAGGCGGTAAAAACCCGGAACCCCGTCGTCGTCAATGCGCACCTTGTAAATGAGGTGGGGCGAGTCAAACATGCCATTGCCCGGGCTGTAGCCC
>SYCM01000082.1 GCA_005786915.1 Bacteroidota bacterium
GAAGTATCCTGAGGTCGCGCCCATGGTGCTGGGGGACACGGTGATTCCGCCCGGTTCCACCAAAACCGTCGACCTGCAAATTGCCCGCTTGCTCTCGGGAACCGAAATCCACATGCCGGTTCACGTCTTTCGCAGCGAGGTTCCGGGCCCCACGGTGCTCCTTAGCGGCGGACTTCACGGCGACGAAGTCAACGGAATCGAAGCCGTGCGCCGCATGATGTCGCTCGGACTTTTTAGCGACCTGGCCTGCGGAACCGTGGTGGCCATCCCCATCATCAACGTGTACGGCTTCCTGTTTTTTAGCCGCGAAGTCCCCGACGGCAAAGACGTCAACCGAAGCTTTCCGGGTTCTACCCAAGGGTCGTTGGCGAGCCTGGTGGCCCATACTCTTACCGACAAAATCCTGCCGCACATCGATTTGGCCGTCGATTTCCACACGGGCGGCGCGAGCCGCACCAACAGTCCGCAGGTGCGCTACGACCCCGAAGACGCCGACGCGATTCGCTTTGCCCAGCTCTTCAGCGCCCCGATGGCCATGGCCTCCTCGCTCATCCCTGGCTCCTTGCGCGCCCAAGGCCGCAGCATGGGGGTGCCCATCATCGTGTTTGAAGGGGGCGAAAGCATGCGCCTCGAGGAGTCCGCCGTGAAAGAAGCGATTCGCGGAACCAAGCGCCTTCTGCACAGCCTCGGCATGTACGCCCATAAAAGCCCCAAAGTGCGTGGCCTTAAAGACCGCCACGGCAAGGGCAGCATGCCGCGCCACCTCAACCAAACCACCTGGGTGCGGGCTGAGGCAAGCGGGCTTTTTTCGTTTGAACGCCAGAGCGGTCAAGCCATCTCCGAAGGCGAACTCATCGGTCGCATTCGCAATCCCTACGACTCCTACTCGGTCAAGGTTTTTGCGCCCTTTGACGGATATATTATCGGACACAATAACATGCCTTTAGTCCACCGTGGCGACGCCCTGTTCCACGTAGGAAAGGAGAGCGAATGGCCGGTTGGCTAACTAGTTGCTAGTTGCTAGTTGCTAGCTAACGTAGCCGGCCTGGCGCAAGATTTCGTCGGCAATCGCCAGCGAAGCTGTGGCCGCGGGCGAAGGTGCATTGAGCACGTGAAAGGCGCGTTCGCCCTGGCGCAAGACAAAATCGTCCTCTAGGCTGCCGTCGCGGCGAAGGGCTTGGGCGCGAATGCCGGCGCGACCGGGATGCAGGTCCGCGCCCTCGAGGCTCGGCATAAGGCGCTGCAGGGCCTTCAGGAACTTGGTCTTGCTGAAGGCGCGTTCGTACTCGCCCAGGCCGTAGCGCCAGTGCTGCGCAAACAACTTCCAGGTACCGCCGTACCCGAGGGCCGCCGCGGTGTCCGCCCCACTGAACGACGTTTTGGTGTACCCCTCCCGAGCAAAACTGAAGACGGCATTGGGTCCGCACTCGACGCCGCCGTGGACCATTCGGGTAAAGTGCACGCCCAAAAACGGGAAGTTAGGGTCCGGAACCGGGTAAATGAGGTGCTTGACCTTGGCCTGCGCGCGCGGACTCAGTTCGTAGTAGTCGCCGCGGAACGGCACGATGCGCTGTCCGGCGTCGATGCCGTCGAGCTGGGCCAGGCGGTCGCTTTGAAGCCCTGCGCACACGATAAGGTGCGCGCCTCGGACCAATCCGTTGCGGGTAGCAACACCCTCAGGGGTGAATCCGGTTGCGGTGGTTTGGAGCCGCACAATGGCACGGCTCGACCGCAGGAGCGCTTCGGCTACGTCGGCGTAGTGAATGATTCCGGTTTGCGGAACCAGCAAAGCCTTCGTGGCCTTCAGGTGGGGTTCGCGCTCGCGGAGTTCGCGCTCGTCGAGGTAGCGCAGGCCTTCCAGCCCGTTTTCCATGCCCCGAAGGCGCAGGGTTTCCAGCCGGGCCTCCTCCTCAGCGCCCACGGCCGCCACAACCTTACCGCAAACCTCGTGGGAAACTCCGTGCTCTTGCGCAAAGCGGAGCATTTGGCGGTACCCGTCGAGGCAGGTGCGGGCCTTGAGCGATCCCGGCTTGTAGTACAGCCCCGAATGGATCACGCCGCTGTTCCGCCCCGTCTGATGCTGGGCGACACCGCCCTCTTTTTCGAGCACCGCAATCTTCGCCTTGGGGTGGGCCTGCCCCAATTTGTGGGCGACGGCGCTGCCGACGATGCCTCCACCGACCACAATAAAATCAAACTGCTCCATGGGCATCAAAAGTAACGCCCGCCGCGGTGCAAAACCGGGCGGGCGCCAGGCTAAAATCGTACACTTACTGGGGCATTCCCGAGCGCACCCACCTCTGGAGCAGGGCGACGTTGCAGGCGCTCATGGCCCCTGCCGGCGGCATCTGGGCCCGGCCGTTGGAGCCGCTCAGGGCGTCGACGAGGCCCGAAGCGTTCACAGCGTTCACGGTCTGGGCATAGGTTCCCAGCGAAACACCGCCCGACGGGGCCGCCCCTTGGTGGCAACCCAAGCAATTGGCCTGAATCATGGGAGCAATCACCGCAGAATACGTGGTCGCCGACGTGGAGTCGCAGGCCCCGGCGCAATTGGTTTCCTTGGCCCCTTGAACGATCCACAGGCGAATGCGCTCCTTTTGCGCCGAACTCAAGGCGGCCATTGGCGGCGGCGGCATCAAATCGTCGCCCGTTTCAAACAGCACTTCGTAGAGCTTGCTGTCGTTGGGGTTTCCCGGTTTGACCTCATCTCTAATTCCCGCATAAGTCGAGAGGTCCAGGCCGTCGGCGGGATAAGGTCCCACGTGGCAGCCGCTCATGGCGCAGTTCGACTGGATCATCGGGTAAATTTCGTTGGTGAAGTCCACGATTCCTGGGTCGCAGGGCTGGGGCTCAGGGTCGGGTACCGGGGGCAAGTGCGTGCAAGAAGCCAGAAGCCCCAGGCTCAACGAAGCAATAAACTTTTTCATCGCAGTTCTTTGGGTTTGACGTGGGTGAACACCCGTGAAATATTGAAGCCGAGGAACAAATCCCCGTTGGCCCAGGAGCCTGGAGTCTGCATCATCCACTGAGGATCGGCCATCGACCGGGCGTTGGTCACGTGAAACTGAAACACGTGCCCCCCTGTTTCGAGGTCGAGTCCGACGCTGAGCGGCATGTGGGTACCGGCAAAAGGCGTCTGGCGGAACATCGTCTCGGCCGTAAGCGCCATGCGCTGCGTGAGCTTATAACGTCCGCTCAGGCCCAGGCCGAGCTGGTCGTTGCGGTCGCTAGCCAGCGGAACCAAGTTGAAGTGGACCAGCGTGGGCGCCACCTGAAGCGAAACCTTGTCGTTCAGCTTGCGCGCCACCATCAGTTGGTGGGCGTACGCCAGTCGGTCCGTAAAATAATGATCGAATCCGTCGGTAAATGGAACCGTCGTCAGCGTCATCGAGGAGTACCACACGACCGACACCGGACTGTTCAGGCCCTTGCCTCCGTTGGACTGGCGAAGCAGCCGAAGCTTGGTGAATCCGTCGTAGGTTTTGCTTCCCGACGAACGGCCCATCCCGACGTTTAGCCAAGGCACGGGGTTGTAGGAATACTCGAAGCGAATCTGGGCCACGTCCATCCCAAAGAGGTTGTAGAGCGGCTTGTCGTTCAGCGCGCCAAAGCGGTGGCCCACAATGAACTGACCTACGCCCGCACCCGGCATTTCTACGGTCGATCCGTTCACGAGCTTGGTGCCCTTGAACGTGGCAAAGGCATACTGCTTGGGGGCCTCAGGCTCCAGTGCCCCCAACTCCGCCAACAAATCGTCTTGCGCCCACAAAGCCCACGAACTGCAGGCCAGGAGTCCAAACAGCAACCTACGCACCCTTCAGTGTCGATTTTACCGTGACCTTGACCACTTCGGCGACTTTGGACACCACCAGCGTCGGAATCTCGATGCCGTAGTCAGCCGTGCGCACGCTGAACTCGCTCTCAATGCTAACCGATCCGTCTTTGTTCACGGTAATGGTCACCGGGATCGAAACGTCTTTAGTCACGCCGTGAATCTCCATTTGGCCCTTGATTCCGCCCTTATAGGTGGCCGGCTTTTTCCAGTCGGTTACTCCGCCAATCTTGGCCTTGAGCGTTGCCTTCGGGTACTTTGTCGACTCCATGTAGTTCTCGTTGAAGTGCTCCTGCATCAGGGCGCGCTTGAACGTAAACGACTGAATTTGAAGCTGCCACACGGCTTCGTTGGTTTCGGTATTGAGGATTCCTACGGCGTTGTTGAGTACCGCGTCAATGTCCTCAACGGGCGTAGACGCGTTGATGTGTACCTGCGTGTCTTTGCTGGTCAGCTTTTGTCCAGAGGCGATGAGGCTCACCGTCACGGCGGCCAGGGTCAGGAACTTTTTCATGTTAGTTGGGTAAGGCGCCGCCCCGCTCCCAGACGCGGACTTTGGCTTGGCTGCAGTTCGACAAGGGCCCACTGGGGGGCATGGCAAGCGGGTCACCTGCTCCGCGCTGAATGCGGTCCAACAGGCTTCCGTTTAAGGCGGAATTTTGCACGTTGGCGTGCGTGCTCAGGTCGAGGCCACCGCTGGCACTCGCCCCTTGGTGGCAGCCAAGGCACTGCGACTGAATCATGGGCTGCACGTCAAGGGTCCATGTCGCCGTAGAGTCGCAGGTTCCGCCCGTGCCGTAAAGCTGTTCGGCGTTGTCGTAGTAGCAACTCGAAACCGCGGTCAGGGAGACGAGGAGAAAAATAACCGAAAACGTTTTAAGCATACCCCAAAGGTACAAGGTTTGTGCCACTACTTTTTCCACGGAACCCGCGCCCACAGCACGACTGCGACGGCAAAAAAGCCCGAAAGCATGACCGCAGCAAGGCGCAAATCCCCCGTCAACGTCTCGAGCCAGCCCACGGCGACCATTCCGAGTACGGTCGCTAGTTTTTCCGCGACATCAAAGAAGCTGAAGTACACGACATGTTCTTCAGCCGGAGGGAGCAGTTGGCTAAACGTAGACCGGGCCAACGACTGAATTCCGCCTAAAACCAATCCCACCCCTGCCCCAAGCAGGTAAAACTGCACTTCGCTTTGAATGAAGTAGGCCAAAAAGCTGATGAGCATCCACAAAACTCCGGTCACCAAAAGCGACCGAATGTTGCCCACAAGGCCGCTCAGGCGGGCAAAGAGCCAGCTTCCGAGCATGCCCACAAACTGGATAAGCAGAATGGTGGTGATGAGTGACGAGGTTTCAAGGTGAAGGGCTTCTTTGCCAAAGAGTGTGGCAATCAATATCACGGTCTGAACCCCCGCTGACGCAAAGAAAAAGCCCAAAACAAAGCGTTCGAGGCCGGCCGTCGCCCGAAAGGACCGCGCCACGTCAAAGAGCTGCTGGTAGGCCGCGCGAATCCATCCCTTTTGGCGGTCGCCGACCGCACGGCCTTCGGGTAGGCGGCGCAAGCTGTATTCGCCCCAGCCCAGCCACCAGATGCCCACCGCTACAAAGGTGAAGCGCGTGATCAATCCGGGGCCGTCGAGCCCCAACCACGCGGGGTTTTGAATGAAGGCCAAGGCCACGATGAGCATCAGGGCCGAACCAAAATAACCCAAGGCAAATCCTCGGGCGCTGAGCGCGTCCTGCTCTGCGGGCGCGGCGATCTCGGGCAGGTAGCTGTTGTAGAACACGAGGCTTCCGGCAAAGGCAATCGACGCGACAAAGGGGGTGAGGAGTCCGAGGATCAGCGCATCAGCCGTGAAAAAGTACATGGCGAAGCAGGCCAAGGTTCCGCTGTAAATGAAGCGGCGCATGAAGGCCTTCTTGCTCCCCGACACCTCGGCGAGCGCGCTGAGGTAGGGCGTTCCCAGGCTCACCACCAGGTAGGCCGCCGCCATCACAAAGGTGTAGGCGGCGGTAGTGCTAAAAGTGATTCCGAGCAAGCGAAAGTCCGAGCGTCCCGCGGCCTCCATGACCGCGCTGTAGTATATGGGGAAAATGGCCGTGCCAATCACCAGGGAGTAGCTGGAATTGGCCCAGTCGTACATGGCCCACCCGTGGTGAACTCTTCGTGTGGCGGCGTCGTGGTGCATTGTTTCCCGAAAGTAGGGCATTTTTCAGGCGTCTGCTAGGGCAAATGGGCAAAAAAAAACTCCGGCACCCTAACGGGCCCGGAGCTTTTGAAACCGAGGTAGCGCTTACTTTTCAATCATATTTAAGGCTGAGCCTGCCTTAAACCACGAAATCTGCTGGGCATTATAGCTGTGGTTGGCGGCGATGCGGTCCTCACTTCCGTCGTCATGGCGGAACACCAGTGTCAACGGCTTACCCGGAGCAAAATCAATAAGGTCGGCGAAGTCCACGACGTCGCGTTCTTGAATCTTGTCGTAGTCAGCCTCGTTCGCAAAGGTCAGAGCAAGCATGCCCTGCTTTTTGAGATTGGTCTCGTGGATGCGGGCGAAGCTCTTCACCAGCACGGCGCGAACGCCGAGGTGGCGTGGCTGCATGGCCGCGTGCTCGCGCGACGATCCTTCACCGTAGTTCTGGTCGCCCACTACAAGCGTGGGGATTCCAGCGGCCTTGTAGGCGCGCTGCACGGCCGGAACTTCATCGTATTCGCCGGTTAACTGGTTCAAGACCTTGTTGGTCTCGCCATTGAACGCGTTGACTGCACCGATCAGCGTGTTGTTGGCGATGTTGTCGAGGTGACCGCGGTAGCGCAACCAGGGACCGGCCATCGAAATATGGTCGGTAGTGCACTTGCCTTGGGCCTTGATAAGCACTTTAGCGCCGGTAATGTTGGAACCATCCCACGCTGCGAAGGGCTCGAGGAGCTGCAGGCGCTGGCTCTCCGGCTTGACGTCGACTACCACAGAGCTTCCGTCCTCAGCCGGAGCTTGGTAACCAGCATCCTCTACAGCGTATCCGCGAGCGGGAAGCTCGTCGCCGCTGGGCGGGTCGAGCATCACGCGCTCTCCGTTGGCGTTCACCAGCGTGTCTTTGAGCGGATTGAATCCAAGGTCACCCGCGATGGCGAGGGCCGTGACAAGCTCCGGAGAACCGACAAACGCGTGAGTGTTTGGGTTTCCGTCGGCGCGCTTGCTGAAGTTGCGGTTGAAGGAGTGAACAATCGTGTTCTTCTCTTGCTTGTCGGCACCCTCACGAGCCCACTGGCCGATGCAGGGTCCGCAAGCATTAGCGAACACTTTACCGCCAATCTCTTCGAATACGTCGAGTAGTCCGTCGCGCTCAGCTGTGAAGCGAACTTGCTCGGAACCCGGAGTGATGCTGTACTCCGCGGCAACCTTGAGGCCTTTGGCCTTGGCCTGACGCGCAATCGAAGCCGCGCGGGTCATGTCTTCGTACGATGAGTTGGTACATGAACCAATGAGACCAACCTCGACCTTCATGGGCCAACCGTTCTTTTCGGCAAGGGCGCGTACTTCAGAAATGGGGGTCGCCAAGTCGGGCGTGAACGGCCCGTTCAAGTGGGGTTCGAGGGTGCTCAGGTCGATTTCGATGACTTGATCAAAGTACTTAGAGGGGTCGGCGTACACTTCGGCGTCACCGGTGAGTTCGTCGCGCAGGCCATTGGCCAAGTTGGCAACTTCGGCGCGACCCGTGGCACGCAGGTAGCGTTCCATGCTGTCGTCGTAGCCAAACGTAGAGGTGGTGGCGCCCACCTCGGCGCCCATATTGCAGATGGTTCCTTTTCCGGTGCAGCTGAGGGACTCTGCGCCATCGCCGAAGTATTCAATGATGGCGCCCGTTCCGCCCTTTACCGTCAAGATGCCGGCAACCTTCAGAATGACGTCTTTAGCGGAGGTCCAACCGTTCATACGCCCGGTGAGCTTGACCCCAATCAGTTTGGGGAACTTGAGCTCCCAGGGCATGCCAGCCATCACGTCTACTGCGTCGGCGCCGCCCACTCCGATGGCGACCATTCCGAGGCCGCCGGCGTTGACGGTGTGCGAATCCGTACCGATCATCATGCCGCCGGGGAAGGCGTAGTTTTCTAGGACCACCTGGTGAATGATGCCGGCGCCCGGCTTCCAGAACCCGATGCCGTACTTGTTCGAAACTGAAGCCAAGAAGTTGAATACTTCATTGGATTTATTGATTGACTCCTGAAGGTCGGAGGTGGCACCCACGCGGGCCTGAATCAAGTGGTCGCAATGGACCGTCGAGGGCACCGCTACTTTTTTACGGCCCGCCGACATGAACTGAAGCAGGGCCATTTGGGCCGTCGCGTCCTGCATGGCCACGCGGTCTGGGGCAAAGTCGACGTACGAGGCTCCGCGCTGAAAGGCCTCCTTAACCTCGCCCTCCCAAAGGTGAGCATACAAAATTTTCTCAGAGAGCGTCAAGGGGCGGCCCAGCACGGTGCGGGCGGCCTTCACTTTGGATTCGTAACCGGCGTAAAACGCTTGAATTTTATCTAGATCAAAAACCATAATTGCGGAATTTTTACAAAATTACGCCGCAAAACGCCGTTATTGTCTTCGATTTTTCAAGAAATCACGCAGAAATTCTAAAATTTTCGCTACTTAGCGCAGAGTGCGGAACGGGAAGCTCCACACGCCTTCAACCCCCTCTGTGTAGACCCAGTAGGTGCCCGAAGGAAGAAAATGGGTCGGTAGGCTGAGTTCGGCAACGTCCCAAGTTCCGCGCAAGAAAACGCGGCCCGAAGCGTCCACGACAGCAAAGGAACGGGAATGATTGGTTTGCGCGCGAATCAGGCGAATTTGGTCGGCGGACTGGGCCCAAGTGTAGCCGTCGAGGCTGCGGTTCTCGTCAACCCCAATCCAGATGTGGCCTGCGAACATAAGGCTGTCGTCGGCGGCCTGAAATCCAGCGTCTTTGAGCGTGAAGGATTTGCCGTCTGCAGCAATGGCAAGGCGCACCCAGCCGTTGACCACGGTATCGTTGACGTTGCGGCGCACCGCGAGGAATCCGTCGGTGTAGGGCGACTGCCACTGAACGAAGGGGTCGTGTTGGCCGGCGAAGCGGTAGTCGAGGTATCCGAGGAAGCTCGGAGTGGCAAATCCTTGCCAGAGCGAAGAGGAACGCGAAATGGAATCCCCCACCGCCAGGCGGTCGGGGTAGTAGTACGAGCCGCGCTTTTGACCAGCGACCTGAATGCGTGCGCTGTCCAGCGGCGACACATAGACCACCGACATTAATCCGGTGGTTCCCGTGTCGCGCAGCAGGGTGAAGCGCAGGTCCATCACGCTGTCGTTGTTGAAGTCCACATCGGCAAAACCAAGGTTGGTGGCCACCGTGGTGTCGATAAAATCGTGGTAGACGTACTGGGCGGTTGCCATAGAAATTCCGGCAAACCAAAGCACTAACGCGGCATAAATCTTGGTCATTTCGGCTGCAAAGGTGCAAAATGTAGACCACGCACGCACCATTACCTTTACACTAACCTATGGCTCGTCTTTCTGCACCCGTACTCTTCGAAGCTTTGCGCATGGCCGTGCAGGCGCTACAGGCCCAAATGCTGCGGGCCGTGCTCACGGCGCTGATCATCGCCATCGGGATAACCGCTTTGGTGGGCATGCTCACGGCGACCAGCGTCATGGAGGGCTCGATCACCAAGCAGTTTTCAAGTATGGGCGCGACGACCTTCACTATTCAGCAGGGTGGAATGCAGATTCAAATTGGCCGTCGCGGCATCAAAGAGAAGCCCCAACCCCCTATTCCGCTGCTTCAAGCCCTCAAGCTTCGCGACCGCATGGCCGCCGAAGGATTGGTCGCAAGCGTAGGTGACAACGTGGCGGGAGCCATGGAAGTGCAGCACGAAGGCGTCAAAACCAACCCCAACGTCAACATTCACGCGGCCGATGCCGACTACCCGACCACGCAGGGCCTCGAGGTGGCTGAAGGGCGGTTTTTTTCGTCAGCCGAGCAGAACGAGGCCCGCGCTGTGGCGGTGCTAGGTTCCGACGTGGCCGGCAAGCTGTTTCCCGAGGGCAATGCTCTGGGCAAAGTGATTCGCGTCGGTGCAAAGCCCTATGCGGTCGTGGGCGTGACCGCACCCAAAGGCAGCAGTTCGTTTATGTCGAGCGACCAAGTGGTCTACTTGCCTTTGCGCACCGCCCACTTGGCCTTTGCAGACCCCTCGGCCAGCTACGTGATCAGCATCAAGGCGCCTGATGCGGAATCGCTCGACGCCAGCATCGCCCGGGCGACCGCCGTGATGCGCTCCGTGCGCCGCCTCAAGCCGGGCGCCGAAAACAACTTCAATGTGCGCCGAAGCGACAGCATCTCGGCCATGCTGATTGAGTCGCTGAGTTCGGTAAGTACCGGGGCCGCCCTGATCGCGCTCATCACGCTGCTCGGAGCGTCCATTGCGCTTATGAACATTATGCTCGTCAGCGTCACCGAGCGCACCCGAGAAATCGGCACCCGAAAGGCTCTGGGCGCAAGCGCGCAGGTAATCGTCGTGCAGTTTTTGGCCGAAGCGGTGCTCGTCAGCGTGCTGGGCGGCGTCGCCGGAATCATTTTGGGGCTGGCCGTGGGCAACGGTTTGGCCTTTGCCATGGATGCCGACACCGTCTTCCCCATTCAGTGGATGCTGCTGGCCCTCGCCGTTTCGGTGGCCGTGGGCATTCTTTCGGGCTGGTATCCCGCCAAAAAGGCGGCCGCCCTCGACCCCATTGAAGCCCTTCGGTATGAATGACGTGCGTGAAGTTTCAGCCCACGACCCCTGGTGGAAGGCGAGTCGCGCGAGCCTTCGCCAAGGCCGGTCGCTTGCTCTGGCCTTTGCCCGGCGCGACCTGCAGCTGCGCTACACCCAAACCCGACTAGGTTGGCTTTGGGCCGTCGTGCAGCCTGTGGCCCTCATCGCGGCCTTAACCGTGGTTTTGGGACGGGTGTTTGGTCTTCCGCCCGACGGCCTTCGGCAGTTTGGGCTAAACCTCGCGGTGGCCCTGCCCGGGTGGATCTGGTTTCAATTTACGGTCAGCCAAGGCGCCCAGAGCTTGATTGCCAACCAGGCCCTCGTCAGCAAATCGGCTTTTCCTCGGTCGGCCCTCGCCAACGCCAAGGCCCTAGTCGGATTTGTAGACTATGCCGTGGGATCGTCTGTGGTATTACTGGGTCTCGTACTCGCCGGGGCGGCCCAAACTTCGGCCCTGGTGCGCGTTCCCTTGGCGGCAGCGTACACCGCGATGGCGGCACTGGGGTGGGCCTACTTGCTCGCCGCCGTGAGCGTGCGCCGGCGCGACGTGCTCGCCGTGCTGCCGATGCTCCTGCAAATTTTGTTTTTCGTCAGTCCCGTCGCCCTGCCTTCGGCCAACTTTGAGCCCAAGGGCTGGGGCCTGCTTTACTGGTTCAATCCGGCCGTGGCCATGGCCGACGCCTACCGATGGGCCTGGCTGGGGTGGGACGTATGGCAACCCGCCCACGCCCTTTCGTTTGCTTCGGGCGGACTTTCCTTCGCTGCGGGCATATTGGCTTTGCGCTGGCGCGCGCGCCGTCTAAACGAGTTTTTGGGATGAGTCCGCGCATTCAGGCCGTGAACCTCGGCAAAAACTTGGGAGGGCGCTGGGCCCTGCGGCGCCTCGACCTGCAGCTGAACGAGGGCGAAGTCCTCGGCATC
>SYCM01000083.1 GCA_005786915.1 Bacteroidota bacterium
CAGCTTGCGGTGGTCGCGCTTCTTGGCCTCTTCGAGCAGCAGCAAGTGCTCTTCGAGCATGCTCGCCTTGGGGAACGAAACGCCGTACACGCGGGTGAGCTGCGGATTCTTCTCGTTGCCGCGCCAGTAGGCACCGGCTACGTTCATGATCTTGGCCGCCTTGATGTATCCGGTGTTTGGAATATGTCCGCCGCGGCAGAGGTCGGTGAAGTTGGCGTGGTCGCAAAACGTAATCGTGCCGTCCTCGAGGTTCTCTATGAGCTCGGTTTTGAACGGATTTCCCGCGTAGGTCGCCAGCGCTTCGGCCTTGGTTACCGACCGCATGCGGAATTCGGCCTTCTCTCGGGCGAATTCCAGCATTTGCTTTTCGACCTTGGCAAAGTCCCCCTCGCCAAAGGCTTCGCCTCGAAAATCCACGTCGTAGTAATAGCCCGCCTCAATCGACGGTCCGATGGTCAAGTGCGCGTTGGGGTAGAAGTGAAGCAGCGCCTGAGCCAGCACGTGCGCCGAAGAGTGCCAAAACGCGGCCTTTCCTTCGGGCTGGTCCCAGGTGTAAAACACCAGGGTTCCGCTGCCGGCAATGGGCTCATTGAGTTCTACGGTTTGCCCGTTCCACTTGGCAGTGAGGGCGTTTTGGGCGAGTCCGCGGCTAATGGATTCGGCGACCTGCATGGCCGTTGCGCCGTCGGAATAGGTACGGACTGAGCCGTCGGGGAGGGTAATGTCAATCATGGCTTCGCTACAAGTGAAGGAGGGCCAAAGGTAGGGCGGCTCCGTATCTTTGCGGGCTATGACGCACGACGAAATTTTGGCCCTTTTGAACCAGCGCTGCGCCGGGACCTTGATGGAAACATTGGGCATCGAGTACACGTCGATGACCGAAGATTCGCTCACGGCCCGGATGCCCGTCACGCCCCGCCATTTACAGCCGGTCGGTCTGCTTCACGGCGGCGCGACCGTGGCCCTTGCCGAGACGGTGGGCAGCGCGGCGTCGCAGGTGTTTATGGCGGACCCCCAGCAGTTCGTGGCCGTGGGCTTAGAAATCGCGGCCAACCACGTGCGGAGCGCCCGGAGCGGCTACGTGTTCGGAACCGCACGCTTTTTGCACCTCGGACGCACAACCCACGTACTGGAGATTCGCATTGTGGATGAGGCCGAAAAACTGATTTCGTTTGTGAAGATGACCAACGCGATTGTGCCGCGGGAGCACAAGGAACGCTCGTGAACGGACTGGCTTGGATTCGCGAGGCGGGCCAGCCGGCTCAAGCTTGGGAGCTCGTGCCCTCGGCCATGGGGAACTTTGGGGTGGCACCCTTTCGCGGCCCCGTTCAGCGCTATGACGTCGTGGACCGCGGCGCAGGAGCCAAAGGGCGCACGTGGATGGCCTCCGCCTTGGGCGCGTTGCAACTCCCAAGCGTGCATCCCAGCGATTCGCACGCCGCGAGCGACTACGTGCAGCTCGTGGAGCAAGCGCGGCAGGCCTGCGCCGACGGCGTGCTCGAAAAGGTGGTTCTCTCGCGGCGCAAAGCCTACCACCGCAGCCGGGTGCAGCCCTGGGAGGCTTTTGAACGCCTGTCAGGCGCCTACCCGCATGCCACCGTCTTCTTAATTCATACTCCGGGAGGAGCTCTGTGGATGGGCGCGACCCCCGAGTGCCTCACCGAGGTAGTGGGCTCGTCGGTCCGGACCATGTCTCTGGCCGGAACGCGCTTGCGCGGGAGCCAGGGTGCCTGGGGCCTCAAGGAACGTGAGGAGCAGCACGTGGTCACTAAGGACATTGTGCAAATGCTTCAAGCACTGGGCGTTGAGGCCGTCCAGGTCGAAGGACCAACGGTGCTTGAGGCAGGTCCCGTGGAGCACCTCTGCAGCCACATCGAAGGCCATGCCCCAGGTCTGAGCGCTTGGGACATTGCGGGAGCACTTCACCCAACCCCTGCCGTGGGAGGGCTGCCGCGGGCACAGGCTCAGGCTTTCATTCGCCGCCACGAGGGCTACGACCGACGCAACTACGCCGGGTATTTCGGCTGGACGGCGGCAGAGCGTTCCATTTTTTATGTCACGCTGCGCTGCGTGGAGTGGGGTGCTGACGGCTTTTTGGGGTATGCCGGGGGCGGAATTACCGCGAAATCGGACCCCGTGGGCGAATGGGCTGAAACGGAGCAAAAACTTCAGACGCTCGAAAACGTTTTACTTGGGTGAACGATTCCTCCGAAACGTCGGCATCGCAGCTTGCTGCGGCGCTTCGCGACCGCCTCGCCGCGCGAAGCTGGTCGGCATGGGTGGCCTCCCCGGGAAGCCGCTGCGCTCCTTTAGTCCGCGCGTTTCAGGAACTGGAGGTACCCAGTCAGGTAGTGCTTGACGAGCGCTCGGCGGCCCACTGGGCCTTGGGCGCCGCCATCGCGACGGGCGTTCCGGCCTTTGCCGTGTGCACGAGCGGCACGGCGGCCCTGAACTTCGGACCCGCGGTGGCCGAGGCCTTCTACCAGCAGGTTCCACTGCTCCTGATTACCGCCGACCGACCGGCCGAGCTCATTGACAACGGCCATGGCCAGAGCATACGGCAGACCCGGATTTTTGACGACCACCTCGTCGCCAAAGCGCTGCTGGACGACCGCCAGACCTTGGCGTGGAACCTCGAGGTCCTCGACCGCGCGCTCGAGCGACTGACCTTCGGGCCGGTACACCTCAATGTTCCCTTGGCCGAACCGCTGTACGATGCGATTCCGCCAAGAGCTTCGGGCTCTTCGGGACTTCAGTCGACGACGGTTGAGCCATTGCCGCTCAAGGTCCCTGATTTTGTACTCCAGGCCAAGCGCCCCCTGCTGGTTCTAGGGCAATGGAATCCGGGCTGGGGCGACCCCGAGCCGGCCGTAAGGCAACTTGCCGCCAAGGGTTGGGCGGTGGCGGCCGAACCCTTGAGCCAGCTTCCGCCCGACGCGGCCGAGCAGCTCGAAGACACCTGGCCTATTGGTTCCCTGGCTGCCGACGCGGTCGTCACGCTGGGCGGCGCGTGGGTGGCCAAGCAGGCCAAGTTGGGGCTTCGTGGCACCCCCCACTGGGCCATTGGTCCGCGGGAACCCTTGCCCGACATGTTCGGCAACCTGCAGGCCCGAAGCTATGCGGCCCCCATGGATGGACTCGCCGACTTAGCGGACCAGGCGCTCGATTTGGGTCGGCCCTGGACGCCCCGAACCCGCACTTCGGTGCGCGGAGAAGGTTGGCACGACGTGGCACTGCACCACACTCTGGCCCCGTTGATTCCGGCGGGCACCGACGTGCACTGGGCCAACTCCACTCCGGTGCGCTACGCCCATTTTTGCTGGGGGCAGGGTGCGTTTGACCACGGAATTCGCCACTTCAGCAACCGCGGCGCCA
>SYCM01000084.1 GCA_005786915.1 Bacteroidota bacterium
GCGCCTAGGGCCGCACCCACAAAAAACCTTGGCCGCCGACCAGTCCGAGTCCGCCCGAAACGTTGTGGTAAATTGGCACGGGCTGCGTGAAGGGTCCGCCGCTGGATTGGGCGGTGCGCAGCGAGCGTTCGTAGCGCGCCGTTGCCTCGTCAATCTTGGTCACCCGCATCTTCGTGGGGGAATTCAGCGACCACTTGTACACGCGGACCAGCATGTCGCGCTGCTGCCCTAAAATCAGGGCATTGTCGAACTCAACCGCGCCGCGAACGTCCTGACCAAAGACGGGCTGTACCACCAGGGGGTCGTCAGTTCCGGCAAAAATGATCTGCTGCACCAGGGTGTCGGCTTGGTCTTCAAAAAACTCGAGGCGGTAAAAACCCGGAACCCCGTCGTCGTCAATGCGCACTTGGTAAATGAGGTGGGGCGAGTCAAACATGCCATTACCCGGGCTGTAGCCCACGGAATCCATGCGGAAGTCCCCAATTACCGACATCGGCTTGGCGGTTCCGCTCACCACCGGAAGTTCGCGCCATAGGGCCTTGACGGTGTAGGCAGCGCCGGCCACAGGCTTGAGCGGCGAATAGTAGAAGCCGTCGGCATCGACTCCGGGGCGAAGGCTGTCCACCACCGCTCCGGTGGAATCCTCAACCCAGACCTGGGCGTCGCCGATGCGCTGGGGTTCGCCCTCGTCCAGGATTCCGATGCTCCGGCTGAGGTGCGCTTTAAACGGTTTGTTGGGGTTCAAATCGCTGTAGAGCACGAGCACCGACTCGACTTGGTCGGGGTCAAACGGAATGATCCGCTCGCAAGAGGTCCCCAAGAGGACCAGGACCAAAAGCCCAATTAACTTTTTCATCTTATTAAAATTCAAAGGAATACGAAACCGAAGGAATGATGGGGAACAAGCCAAATCCCTTGAGCACCCGACGGTTGTTGTCGTCGTACCCAAAGTCCATGTAGAAAATATTGATGCGGTTGTAGGCGTTGTACACCCCGATTTGCCAGGCCCCTTCACCCCACTTGGTGGGGCTTTTGATGGTGAGCGACAGGTCGGCGCGGTGGTAGGCCGGCTCCCTGAAGCTGTTGCGGCCCTCAATCGACTCGACGGTCTGCAGCCAGGTGCCGTCGAAGGCATCTTCGGGGCGGGCAAACATCTTGCGGGTGGCCAGCGTGACCGCGCGGCCGGTTCCGTACACGAACACCGCTCCGAGCGAAACTCGGTCGTTGAACGCATGGTTGAGGACCACACTCATGTCGTGGCGGCGGTCGTAGGTGTAGGGGAACGGGTTCCCAAAATTCAGCTCGGCGAACTGCCGGGTCGTCTTGGCCCAGGTGTAGCCGATCCAACCGGTCGTCGCGCCGGTCTTTTTCTCGAGCAGGAACTCGGCGCCGTAGGCCCATCCGCGCCCGGTCGTCACCTTGTCTTGCCAGTCTGAGAAACCCAAGAAGAACGAGGCGCCCTCCTTGTACTCAATCAGGTTGCGCATGTCTTTGTAGTAGCCCTCAATGCTGAGTTCCCAACCCTTGCCGAGGTTATGGGCATAGCCTGCGGCCGTTTGCCAGGACTCCTGCGGACGCACGCGCTCCGTCGCCGGCACCCAGAGGTCCGTCGGAAGCCCAATCGTCTGGTTCGCCAGCAGGTGCATGAACTGCGCCATTTGCACGTAGCTCCACTTGAACGAGCCCTTCTCGCTCACCAGGTAGCGCGCCGAGAATCGGGGCTGAATGCTCAGGTACTTTTTGGTTCCGACCTCAAACTGGTTGCCGTGAAATCCGAAGTTCACGCGGAGCCGGTCGTTCAACGAAACGTCGACGAGTCCGTACACCACGTTGTCGAGTGCGGTCTGCGGAACCGAGCCAAACGAGGTGTCGACGTTGACGCCGCCGTCGCTCCAGCCAAAGCTGCTCACGCCCGGCTCAAAGCGGTGCTGCGTAACGCTCGCGCCCCACTTAAAGGTCGTATTGGCGGCGTACTTGTACTCAAAATCCCATTTTCCGCCCACGTCCTTGATGGAACTCAAGTAGGCAATGGCGTAGCGATTAATATTGGTCGATCCCGCCGACTCCTCGCGGTCTTCGCCCTTGATGTCGGTCACAAACCGGTAGCGGCTGTAGGTCGCCGTGGCGTTCGAAAAAAGGCGCGGACTCATGACCCACGACCAACGCGCCGTGGCAATTTGGTTCCCCCAGTTCAGCGAATTGTCGATCGTATTGGTGAACTGGGTGCCATTGAACTCGTACTTCTCGGTATTCCGAGCATAGGCCTCGTCCAAACCCTGGTAGTAGCTGAGGTAAATCTGGTGGTTGCGGCTGATTTGGTGGTTGATTTTGCCGTTGAGGTCGTAGAAGTAGTAGCCTCCGCGCGTGTTCGGGCTTTGGGCGGCAATCAGGGGCTGGGCGAGCACGTCGAGGTAGGTGCGGCGCGCGCTCAAAAGCACTGAGGTACGGTCCTTCCAGAGCGGACCCTCCACGGTCAACCGACTCGAAATCAGGCCCAAGGCCCCGGTGGCCTTCCACTCCTTGCGGTTGCCCTCCTTCATGCGCACGTCGAGCACGCTCGACAGGCGGCCTCCGTAGTTGGCGGGAAATCCGCCCTTGATCAGGTCCACCGAATTGATGGCGTCGGCATTGAACACGCTGAAAAATCCAAAAAGGTGGTTGACGTTGTACACCGGCACGCCGTCGATCAGCATCAGGTTCTGGTCCGGACCGCCGCCGCGCACATAAAAGCCAGAGGTGCCTTCGGTTCCGCTTTGCACGCCCGGCATCAGTTGGATGATTTTCAAAATGTCGGTCTCGCCCAGCAGCACCGGCAGGTTTTTGACCGACTTCATGCTGAGCGAAACGGTGCTCATCTGCACCTCTTGCTGAATGGGGCGGTCGGCGGTAACCTCTACTTCGCCCAATTCGACGTCCAGCGAGCGCAGGGCAAAGTCAGACTTGGCCGCGGAACTCCCGGGGCGCACCACCTTCAGCACGGGCGCATAGGTCGGGTAGCTGGCCTGCAGCCGAGCGGAGTCGCCTGTGAGCTGAATGCTGTAAAAGCCGTAGGCGTTGGTCTGCGCCGACCGGCCCGAACCGGCGTCGTACACGTAAGCGCTGATCAGCACCTCGCCGGTCTCGGCGTCGCGCACAAATCCGCTCGCGGTCCACGTGCGCTGGCCCCATAAGGCGACCGGAAGTGCCACAGCAAGAAGTGCAAGCACCAAGGGATTCTTCGGTAAAAACTGCATCTAAATCAAAAATTTAACCACAAAGATGAGGCGCTTGGGCCCGCTTTGCCTATGTTTGGATGCACAAAATCACCTTAACGTTGCGTATGCTCCTCAAAAAACTACTCCTGGCCGTCGCGGCCCTGCTCCTCAGCCTGTCGATCCACGCACAAACGCTTACCCAAACGGTACGCGGAACCGTGGTCGACGCCGATTCCAAGTTTCCGCTTCCGGGCGCCGTGGTGCGGGTGGGCGACCTCACGGCCTCCACCGACGAAAACGGCCAATTCACCCTCAAGGGCATTCCCATTGGCCGCCAAACGGTCGTAGTCAACCTCATGGGCTATGAAGTGCGCAGCCAAGCGATCGAATTGAATTCCGCCAAAGAAGCCGTGCTGCAGTTTGGCCTTCTCGAGTCCGCCCTGAGCCTGGACGAAGTCAGCGTTACGGCCACCGCGGCCGGCCAAGCCAAAAACGAAATGGCGACGGTGAGTTCGCGTCAGTTCAGCGTCGAAGAAACCAACCTGTACGCGGGCAGCCGCGGCGAACCGGCCCGTATGGCGACCAACTTTGCGGGCGTTCAGGGCTCCGACGACCAGCGAAACGACCTGGTGGTGCGCGGCAACACCCCGTCGGGCGTGCTCTACCGCATGGAGGGCATCAACATTCCCAACCCCAACCACTTCAGCATTCCGGGCACGGGCGGCGGCCCCGTAACCATTTTGAACAACAAGTTCTTGGCGAACTCCGACTTTTTCACGGGCGCGTGGCCGGCGGAATACGGCAACGCCATCGCCGGGGTGTTCGACCTGCAAATGCGCGACGGCAACAACCAGAAGTTTGAGGGCAGCGCCCAGCTGGGCCTGCTCGGAACCGAGCTCATGCTCGAGGGTCCGCTCGGCAAGGGCGCGAAGGCCCCGAGCTTTTTGGGCGTCTACCGCTACTCGACCTTGAGCTTGTTTCAGTCCCTCAACATCAATCTGGGCACCAACGCCATTCCGCGCTACCAAGACGGGGCGTTTCGCTTCACGTTTCCGCAGAAAAACGGCGGAAAAATCGCGGCCTGGGGCATGTTTGGGGTCAGCGACATCGACATCCTGATCAGCAACCAGACCGACACCTCGGGCTTTGAGAGCTACGGCTCGACCGACCGCGACCAGTACTTTGGCAGCGACATGTTTGTGGGCGGAGTCAACTACAGCAAGCCCCTGAACAAAACCACCTTCATCAAGGCGGGCGTGGCGGGCTCTACGGCCGTAATCCGCGCCGTCAACACCAAGCTGCAGCGCGAAATCGGCGACCTCGGCGGCGGCCAGTTTGGCTGGATCGTGACGGCCAACGACACGATGCTCAACTACACGTTCAAGGAGAACAAAATCCACGGGTTCTTCTCGTTCAACAAAAAGCTGAGCACGCGCAGCACCTTGCAGGCGGGCGTCAACGTCGACCTCTACATGCTCGACTACCAAGATTCCGTGCGCCAGTTCGACGGCGTTACCGGCGTTTTGCCCCCCTGGCGCAAGCAGTGGAATACGCAGGCGCAATGGCCCGTGGTTCAGCCCTATGTGAGCTACAAGAGCCGCCTCAACGAGAAAACCACCTTTACCGCCGGCGCCACCTCGCTCTACCTCGGCGTCAACCGCACCTCCTTCATGCCGATTGAACCGCGGGTCGGCCTGAGCTACCAAGCCAACGCCAACGACCGCTTCTTTGCGGGAAGCGGACTGCACGCCCAGGGCCAGGCACCCTACCTCTACTACTACGCGATGACCACGCAGAACTTCGATCCGCTGGAGCACAACCCCGACCGCATCGGCCTGATGAAGTCGGCACAGGTCGCCGGCGGCTGGGAGCGCAAGTACAAGGGCCTGCCCGTGCGGACGAAAATCGAGGCCTACTACCAGTACCTGTTCGACATTCCCGTGGAGGTGCGCTCCAGCGCCTTCAGCATGGTCAACGCGGGCAGCGGATTCGGTCGCATTTGGCCCGACACCCTGCAAAACACGGGGACCGGCCGCAACTACGGCGTCGAGCTGACCGCCGAGCGGTTTTTTGCGGGCGGATTCTACTTCTTGGCCACCGGATCGCTGTTTGACGCCAAGTACCGCGGCTCCGACGGCGTGCTGCGCAACACCATCTTCAACGGCCGCTACGCGTTCAACCTTCTGGCTGCCAAAGAATTCAAACTCGGACCCAACAACCGGTTCACCGTGGGCGGCAAGTTCACCACGGTGGGCGGACGCTGGTTCGGAGACAAAGTGGACCAAACGGCTACCCTTCGCACCGGCGAAATCGTCTTTGAACAGGCCGGCTTCAACACCGTGCAAAACCGCGCCTACCAGCGCCTTGACCTGAAGCTCGGGTACAAGTGGAACTATCCGAACCTCGCGTGGGAGTTTGGCCTTGACATCTCCAACCTCACCGGAGCCAAGAACATTTTGACCCTCACCTATGTACCGGGCTTGGACGACGTCGATACCCCTGACATTGACGAGGGCATTCGCGAAGAGTACCAGCTCGGACTCTTCCCCGTGTTCTACTTGCGCTGCGACTTTTAAGCCGCTGGCGCAACCGGGCTGAGGCCCTTAAGGCGAAAGGCCTAGTTTTGCAGCTTCATGCGCAAACTGGGCCTTTTTGTTTTACTCACGGCGGCAACCGCCGGCTTTGGACAAACGATATCCGTTACCGAGCACGAGGTTCCGCTCAAGCCCGAAGGACTGACGCTCGACGGCAGCATGGCGCCCGGAGAATGGGCGGAAGCCCTGAGCCTTCCGCTGCGCTGGGAAATCAACCCCGGGTACAATACCCCGGCTCCGCTGGCCACCGAAGGCTACCTTTTTAAAGACGATCAGGCCCTTTATGTGGCGTTTCGCTGCAGCGTCGACCCCAGCGACTTCAGGGCCAACCTCAACCGTCGCGACGCCGCCTGGGAAGATGACTTTGTCGGCATCGCCCTCGACGTGTACGGCGACACGCGCAATATGGTCTTTTTGGGCTCGAACGCCTTCGGAGTCCAGCTCGACGTGCGCAAAAACGACCCCGCGAACCACATGGACGACCAAATGGACATTTCGTACGACGTCGAGTTTGAAGCCTTGGGCGCCCGGAGCAGCGGCGAGTACACCGTCGAACTCCGCATTCCCTTCAACGCCCTTCAGTTCGGCAGCAGCAAAGAGCAGCGCTGGAAGTTCACGTTCTTTCGCCAGACCTACACCCAAGGAGTCCAGGTCAACGTGCAGGCCAACCCGCAGTACCGAGAGATTTTTTGCGCCGACTGCCAGTTTGCGCACGCCATGATTTTGGACGGAATCAAGCCCAAGCTGCGCCGCCAGCTCATTCCCTATGCCTTTGGCAGCGCCGTGGGGGCGCCTGGATCGGCGGCAGTCCCGGGCGCCAAAGTGGGCGGTTCGGCGTTCGTAGGGCTGAACGCCGCGTCGTCGGTGGAGCTGGCCGTGAATCCCGACTTCAGCAACGTCGAGGCCGACGTCGCGCAGGTTTCGGTGAATTCGTCGTTTGCCCTGTTTTACCCGGAACGACGCCCCTTCTTCATCGAAGGCAGCGACCAGTTCGCCACGCGCCAGAACTACGTCTACACGCGCAGCATTGCCAATCCGGTGGGGTTGACCAAGTTCACCAACCAAGGCCAGAAGTACCGCAGCTACGTGCTCACGGGCTACGACGCGGCTTCGCCCTACCTGGTGCCGGGGCGCAACTTTTCGGCATACGGAACCTCGGGTGCCAACTGGTCGACCGTGGCCCGCATCCAGCGCCGCCTCCCCTATGCTTCGGGCATCGGGCTGCTGGCGACGCAGCGCACCTATTTTGAGGGCGGAAGCGGAACCCTCGCCGCCGCCGACGTCAACCTGAGAATCAGCGACGCCCTGCGCTTCAAGGCCGAGGTGGCCCTGAGCGACACGCGCGAACCCAACGCGAACTGGGTGACGGGGGGCGAGAACTTCAAGGGGCGCACCGCGGCGCTCGACGGCGAGCGCTTTCAAGGCCTGGCGCTGTACGGCGGCCTGGTCCGCCAGTCCAAGCACTGGACCCTGCGCGCCGACGTGATGGGGCAAAGCCCCACCTTCCGCGCCGAAATGGGCTTTGAACCCCAAAACGACTGGATGCGCTACGAAGCCGGCGCGAGCTACAACGGCTTTCCCAACCAAAAGTGGATCAAGACCTGGGGCGTGTACAACGAGGCAACCCAGTTTCGGTACTTCGACGGCGACCTGCGCCAAAACCACCACCTTGCCTGGGGCTGGATTCAGTGGGGCGGCAACGTGCGCAGCAGCGCATTTCACCGCATCCGATTCGACGAAGTGTTTAAAAACGTTCGGTTTAGCAACTTGCGCACCTACGGCGTCAACCTGAACTGGAAGCCGAGCCAGACGTTCAGCACCGGAATAGAATGGAACACCGGCCACAGCATCGTGTACAACGAAATGCCGCTGCGCGTTGGTCGTGAATCCAACACGGCGGTCGACCTGCAGATTCAGGTCGGCGGACAGCTGCGCTGGAACCACATGCTGATCCATTCGCAGATGCACGAGCTCGTCGGCGCCGAGCTCATTTACCGCGGATTCATTTACCGCAGCGGAATCGAATGGTCGATTTCGCGGGCCACGGAGCTTCGTTTGGTGGGCCAATGGGACGACTTTGCGTCGCGCCTGCTCGTGCAGCCGGTCCTCACCTACCGCCCCAACGCGTTCACGCTGCTCTACGCCGGAGGCCAGTACGTGCAGGGCGCCTGGCAAGCCTACCTCAAGGGCCAGGTGGCTTTGGGGTCGTAGCTAGTTACCAGCAGCTAGTTACTCGTTTTACATGTTTAAACATTTATATGTAGCTTTGCGGCATGACTGTGGAAGTATTTAGCGACGTCGTGTGTCCGTTTTGCTACATCGGCAAGCGGCATTTAGAAACGGCTCTGGCGGAATTGGGCCTTGCCCACGCCGAGGTGCGCTACCGGAGTTTTGAGTTGGATCCCAACCTGTCCGACTCCGATTTGGGAAGCCCGAGCACCGCGCATTTGGCGGCCAAGAAGGGCCTCAGCGTGGCCGACGCCGAACGCATGACCCAAGCGGTGGCCTACCGCGCGAGCCAAGTGGGCATACCGATGGACTTCAGCCGCGCCAAAGTGCTGCGCACCCGCGACGCCCATCGCCTCCTTCAGTGGGCGCGAACGCAGTCGCTCGAGCAGGCCGCCAAGCTCAAGGAAGAGCTCATGAACGACTACTTCTGCCGGGGCGTCGACCTCAACGAACGCGGCGCATTGGCCGCGGCCGCCGAGCGGGCGGGACTTGAGCGCGTCGGGGCCCTTGACGTGCTGGACCGCCCCGAAGCGTTTCGTGCCGAAGTCGAAGCCGACCTGGCTTACGCGCAGCGGCTGAACGTGCGCGGCGTTCCGTTTTTTGTGTTCAACCAGCGCGTGGGCTTGAGCGGCGCGCAATCGGTGGAAACGTTTAAGTCCGCGATGAAGGAATCGCTTCAATCCGCTGCCGAATGACCGCCTCGCAGCTCGACAACTGGCTGGGCAGCGTGCGCACGGAACGCATGCCCGCCCTGTTTATCGGCCACGGTAGCCCGATGAATGCGATTGAAGACAACCTGTTCACGCGCGAAATCCGGCGGCAGGGTGCCGAACTGAGTCCGCCGAGCGCCATTTTATGCGTTTCGGCCCACTGGGAGACCCGCGGAACGTTTTTTACGGCTATGGAGCGCCCGCGCACGATTCACGACTTCGGCGGATTTCCTGAAGCGCTTTACCAGGTGCAGTACCCCGCGCCCGGCATGCCCGAACTCGCCGCCACCGGGGCGGCGCTGACCCACGGGGGCATCGACACCGAGCACTGGGGCCTGGACCACGGCGCGTGGAGCGTGCTGAAGCACTTGGCGCCGAACGCCGACATTCCGGTGGTGCAGATGAGCCTCGACCGCGGCAAATCGCCCGCCGAGCACCTCGAGGTGGCCCGGCAGCTCGCCGACCTTCGCCGCCGGGGCGTGCTGGTGGTGGGCAGCGGAAACATGGTCCACAACCTGGGCCGAGTCGACTGGAACCGGCTGAATGAAGTCGGCTACGCCTTCGACTGGGCCGAAGAGGCCCGAAGCCTGCTGATGGACCGGGTGCGCAACCACAAGCTCGACGAGCTCGCCAACTACGCCCGCTTGGGCACCGCGGTGCAGCATGCGGTTCCGACCCCCGAGCACTTTTTGCCGCTCCTGTATGCGCTGGCGCTGCGCGAGCCCGACGAATCGCTCGAGGTCTTCAACGACTATGCACTGGCGGGTTCGCTGACGATGACGTCGGTGGCGCTGGGCGCCTAATCAACGCATTCCCCGTACTTTTAGGGCATGATTGAAGTCTCTACGGCGGTTTCGGCCGCCCCCCACTCGGCATGGAGCGCGTTTACCGAGCCTGAACACTTAGTGAATTGGAACTTTGCCGGCGACGACTGGTGCTGCCCGAGCTGCAGCAACGACCTGCGCGTGGGCGGAACCTTTACTTCGCGCATGGAAGCCCGCGACGGGTCTTTTGGGTTTGATTTTGAATCCACCTACACGGCGGTCGATCCCGGCAAGCACCTCGCGCTCGTCATGAGCGACGGGCGCCGCTGGACGGTGGACTTCAGCGACCAAGGCGACGGCACTTGCCTCGTCACCGAGCGCTTTGACCCCGAAGGCGAAAATCCGCACGACATGCAGCGCATGGGCTGGCAAATGATCCTCGACCGCTTCGCCGCCTACGCGGCCCGCCTGTGAATTCCGTTGGGATCACGGCGGGGTGGCGGGCCGCGCTCGCGCTGGCCGTGGTCGCGGTGAGCGTTGGGCTGTTTGCCGCGCACTTCAGCGTCGCCACGACCCCTCACTTCAACGCCGACCAAGCGATTCATGCGCTGATGGCGGAGCGCTTTGATTGGAGCCGCGACGCCTACTACTGGGGCCAGGACCGCCTGGGAAGCCTCTTGCCCTTTTTGGGCTCGCTGGCGACCCTTTGCGGGCTCGACGGCCTCACGGCGATGGTTGGGGTTCAGGCGGCGGTGCTGCTGGGCTGCGGACTCCTTTGGGCCTGGATTGTGCGCGACGTGCTGCTGGCCGCAGTGGGCTTTGGGGCGCTGCTGCTTCCGCCCTACCCGTTTTATGAGGCGGTGGCCGTGGGGCATCCCTACCTGGGTCAGACGCTGCTGGGCCTCGCGTTCGTCGCGCTGCTCGAGGCGGAGCGGAGGGCCACCCGGGTGCCGGCCGAGGCCGAAGACCTTCACCGCTACATTGGGTCGGCGGGCATGCGGTCGCTGGCGATTCCGATTACGGCTGCGGCCAGTGTTTGGGCTTCTGAGCTCTCGGTGGCCCTTTTGGCGCCGGCGGTCTGGTGCTACCGGGAACAGATCGCGCGGCAGGTCCGCACGCGCCCGCTGGGGTATGCCGTCGGGAGCCTTTGGGGCCTTGCCGGGCTCTGGGCGGCCAAGTCGGGGGCTACCCGCCAGAAGGGCTTCGCCCGAATGTTTGCGGATCCTCAGGAATGCTGGGCGTCCGTGGTCCATCAGTGGACGGAATGGAGCACCACGCTCGGGGGCGACGGGAATAAGCCCTTCAATTTCGCTTTGGGCTGGGCCGTGGTTGCTTGGATTCTGCTGTGGGCGATCACCGGCTGGGTTCGCCGCACGCCGACTTCGCCCCTGACCCGAGCTCTGGCGCTCGCGGCAGTGGCTTCCTGGGCCGCGGTGCACGCTTCGGGATGGAATGCCGCCAATGGGTTTCCGCTGCGCTACTTCGCGGCCTCGTTCACGTGGGGCGCGCTCGCCCTGCTATCGTACCTGCACGACGGAGGGCACACGAAACGTCCCGCCGTTGCGCTGGGGCTCCTTGGGCTATGGGGTCTGCAAGCTTGGGCGGCGTGGTCGTTCACCACGCAGTTTAGCACGGGCGCCCAAGGCCGCCTGCCGCGCGCCGAGGCCGAGGTGCTGCTTCGCCAAGTGCTCGCCCGCGATTCCGAAGCGGTTTTTATTGGTTCGTACTGGAACAGCTACCTGCTCGACGGCCTGTCGCCAAAGGCTCTTGGTTTGCCGCACGAAGGCGACCACTGCCGCGACCGGCGCTACCTGCAGGAGGTGCTTAACAAGCCGGTAGTGGTGGCGGTGGCCGCCGGTTGGCTTGAGGTACTGCCCGACACGCTGCGGCAGTATGGCACGACGTGGGTTAAGAGCGGACCCACGGAGCATTCCGCGGGCACGGACTATGCGCGGTATGTAAGGACTGAGGTGCCCTAAGTCTTGCACGGTGGTTGGGTTCTCAGTACGAGATGAATGGGATTGTTCGCCGGGGGCCTAAAAAAAAAGCGCCCCCAGTTGGGGGCGCGGTCGCTCGATTGAGCCAGCGGAAGAAGAGGGATTCGAACCCCCGGACCTGTTACAGTCAACGGTTTTCCAGACCGCCGCGATCGACCACTCTGCCATTCTTCCGGGGCAAAAATACGTAACTTCACCGCATGCAAAAAAGTCTTGCTAAAAATGCGTGCGTTGTTGCGGTAAGCCTACTTGCAATAAGCAACCTAGGCGCTCAAAACACCTCGTTTAACCTGGACGTACTGCCCCTTTGGCACCCCCAAACGGGTCCTTATGTGGACCTTTTGTGCTACGTCCAGAGTCCGCCCCGCACCGAAACCCAAGTTGCGGCATGGCTTCAGCGGGGGGACCAAATCGTTGCGGCAGACAAAATCACCCTGTCGGCACCGACTCCCAAAGAAGGGGCAGCGCCCGACGTTCCGCTCACCTACCAGAGCATGATTCGCCTCGCCGCCGACACCGGGCGCTACCAACTGTTTGTGGCGGTGGGACCCGACCCCGAGAAGTGGGACACCCTGCGCGGCAGCATCAGGCTCACCGACGGTCTGCAGCCGCGGCTCGCTCCCGTGCTCTTGGCCGAACACGTGGGGGCCGCCCAAGCCCAACGTCCGGAATTTAACCGATACGGCCTCGAAGTGCGCCCCCTGCTGCACTGGGGCGACCACGTCTTCACGGCCAGCGACGACGTACTGCGCTTTTACAGCGAAGCCTACCGCATTCCGCCCGGCAAAAAAGCGGTACTCACCTATGCCTTGCGCAGCGAGGAACGCGGCGAACTGCGGGCCGACCTGGGCGGACGCCTCAAAATTGAACCCAACCAGCCCGTGCAGGCCCTGCAGGGCGGGCTCAACCTGAGCCAAGTGCCCTCGGGCCGCTACCGACTCGAGCTGACCTTGGCCGTTCAGGACATGGACCCCGCGGCTTTTCCGACGCAGTCCATCAGCTTCTTTCGCTGGAACCCCGGAGAGGCCAACGAATACGCCCGGCTGACGGTGGATCCGCGCTGGGTGGAACTCATGGGCGAAGGCGAAGCCGCCCGCCGTTCCGTGAGCGCCCTCTACCCCATCGCCAGCCAAACCGAGCGCATCAGCATCGAATCGCTGGCCCAAGAGGAGGCCGCCGACAGCCTCCGCTGGCGCTTTGCCCAGCAGTTTTGGACCAAGCGCTTTCCCGGCGAGGCCCTGAGCCAGGCCTCGGCCTACGGCGAGCGCGTAGCCGAGGTCAACAAGCGGTTCAGCAGCAAGGCCGTTCCCGGATACGCGACCGACCGTGGCCGTGTCTACCTGCAGTACGGTCCGCCGACGCTGGCCGAGCGCCGCCCCTACGAGAACGACGCCTACCCCTACGAAATGTGGCAGTACAACACCCTCGACGTGGCCAACGCCCCCTACCAGATCAATAAGGTCTTCATCTTCGGGAATTTCGACCTGGCCAGCGGCAACTACGAGCTCATTCACTCCTCGGCCATTGGCGAAATCCAGAATCCGCGGTGGCGCATTGCGCTGCAGAAGCGCTCCTACATTGTGGGCGACCTCGACCAAACGGGCGCCAACGACGGCGAAAAGTTCGGTTCGCGCATCTACAACAACATGTTTTTTCAATCCGGGGGCAACAACTGATGCGGACCGCGGTCGCCTTACTCAACTACAACGGGCTGCACTGGCTTAAGCAGTTTTTGCCCTTGGTCACGGCCCGCAGCTCGGGAGCCGACGTGGTCGTGATCGACAACGGCTCGACCGAGGCTGGCACCCTGGAATGGCTGGCCGCCGAGCACCCGACGGTACGCGCGGTCGCCCTGGAACGCAACTTGGGCTACGCCGGCGGCTCCCAAGAGGGCCTGAAGCGGCTCGAAGGCTACGACCTCGCGGTGCTCATGAATACCGACATCGAGCCCCTCGAAGGCTGGCTGGAGCCCCTGATTGCCCGGTTTGCGGCCCAACCCCGGCTCGGCGCGATTCAGCCCAAGCTGCGCAGCTACGCAGAACCCGACCGATTCGAGTACGCCGGCGCCATGGGCGGACGCATGGACGACTGGGGGATTCCCTTTGCCTACGGACGCGTGCTGGACCGCTGCGCGCTCGACCACGGTCAGTACGACCAGCCGACCTACCGGCCCGTGTTTTGGGCAAGCGGAGCCTGCCTGGCCGTGCGCCTCGAGGCCTACTGGGCCGTGGGCGGCCTGGACCCCGTCTTTTTTGCCCACATGGAAGAAATCGACCTCTGCTGGCGCATGCACCGCCACGGCTGGTCGGTCGAAGCCTGCAGCGCTTCTACCGTGCTTCACGTCGGCGGCGGAACCCTCAACGCCGGCAGCCCCCGCAAAACCTTTTTGAACGTGCGCAACAGCCTGCTGACGGTCGTGCGCAACGCCCCTACCCTGAGCGCCATGCGCATCGTCGGCTTTAGGCTGCTGCTCGACGGGGCCGCTGGACTGCGCTTTTTGCTGCAGCGCCAGCCCCAGCACACCTGGGCCGTGGTCCAAGCCCACGTTGACTTTTACCGCTTGTTCAGCCGCTACGCCGTGAGCCGCGACCGCACCCCCAAGCGCTGGCCCGAATACGGCGTGTTTCGGGGTTCCGTGCTCTGGGCCACCCGTGGCGCACGCCGCGAGCTTTAGCGCAGGTTTCGCGGATGGTGCTTGAGCACCGTTTCGCGCAGTATGCGGTCGTCGAGGTGCGCGTACACTTCGGTCGTCGTGATGGAGCTGTGCCCCAGCATCACCTGAATGAAGCGCAGGTCCACGCCGTGGTGCAGCAAATGGGTGGCGAAGGTGTGCCTTAGCGTGTGCGGACCCATCGTCTTGCGAACCCCGGCGAGCGCCGCCAGCTCCTTGAGCCGCACAAAGACCCACTGCCGGCTCATTTTGCGCCCTCGCCGGTTCAGGAACACGTAGTCTTCAAAGCCCCGCTGCGGCTGCACGTGCACGCGCTCGGTGCTGCGGTAGCGCTCCACCGCCTCGAGCGCGGTGTCGTGTATGGGCACCACCCGTTCCTTGTCTCCCTTGCCGACTACCCGAATCAAGCCTTCTTGGGCCAGGACGTCGCGCAACCGCAACTCCAAGAGTTCCGAAACCCGCAGTCCGCAGCCGTACAGCACCTCCAAGATCGCTACGTCGCGCTCCGCACTGGGCTGCGACCGGTCGACGGCCGCAAAGAGGTCGCGCACCTCCTCCTCGGTGAGGTACACGGGCAAGCGCTTGGGCAGCGAGGGCAAATCCAGCGACAGCGCCGGCTGGTCCTCGCGCAGCCCTTCTTCGCGCACAAATCCAAAAAAGGCGCGCCAGGCCGAAAGCCTTCGGGCCTGCGACCGCGCATTGAGTCCGCCCTCAGCCATTTCGCGCACCGCCTCGCGCAGCTCGTCGGCCGAAACCTTGGCCGCACTGCGATCCCGCTCCGCGCACCAAAGCGCCAGAGCCTCGACGTCGCGCGCGTAGGCCGCCACGGTGTTGGGACTCATTCCGCGCTCCAACCTCAGGTAGCCGTCAAACTGCTTAAGCGCCAGGTCCCACTTCACAAGGCCGAAGTTAGGCCCGACCCCGCTACTTCGTACCTTCGCCCCATGGTGATTCACATCGTGCACGGCATCAACTTGGGCCAACTCGGAACCCGTCAGCCCGACCTCTACGGCACCCTGCGGCTCGAGGACCAAATCCCCGTGCTGCAGACTTGGCTGGACGCGCACTTTGGCGGAACCGAGCTCCGCTCGTTCCAGTCCGACGACGAAGGCGCCCTTTGCGCCTACCTCGCGGCCCACAACGGCCCCGACCACGCCGTGGTCATCAACCCGGGAGCCTTCACCCACACCTCCGTCGCCCTGCGCGACGCCGTGGCGGCCCTCACCTGCCCCATTATCGAGGTGCACCTCAGCCACACCTACGCCCGCGAATCGTTTCGCCGCGCCTCCCTCCTGGCGCCCTACACCCGCGGAACCATTAGCGGCCTCGGCTGGCTGGGGTACCGCTTGGCGATTGAAGGGCTGCTAGCAACTAGTAACTAGTTGCTCGTAGCTAGTTGCCAGCAGCTAGTTGCTGGTAGCTGGTTACTGGTTGCTCGTTACCGGTACGGCCGCCCCAGCAGGGCCGACCCAAAGCCTACGGCGTAGCCGGCAAACATTACAGCCGTGGCGGCGACGCTGCGCAGACCGACTCCGAGGGAGCGGTTTTGGATGCTGCTGAGCACCAAAACGGCGATAAAGTAGC
>SYCM01000085.1 GCA_005786915.1 Bacteroidota bacterium
ACCGCCTTGGTGCTGGCTTTGCCGACTTCAACGGCTCCGCCCTTGACGTGGTAGCCGTACCAGGCCGATACCGAGCTGATGATGAAGGCAAACACGACCGTCTTGGTCAAGGCATAGACCACGTAGTAGGGCTGGAACTCGTCGAAGTAGCCCATTAAGAAGTTGTCCGGGTTCACCAGGTGCAGCCAATCCCCAGCGAGGTAGCCGCCTAGTAGTCCCATAAAGATGCTGAAGATGACCAGAATCGGAAAGAAGAGTAGACTGGCGCCAATTTTAGGCAGAACCAGGTAGCTGGCCGGGTTGATGCCCATGACCTGCAGGGCGTCCATTTGTTCGGTGACCCGCATGGTTCCGAGCGAAGAAGAGATGTTGGAACCCACCTTGCCCGCGAGAATGAGCGACACGATCGTGGGGGCAAATTCGAGCAAGATGCCCTCGCGAACCGCAATACCGATGTACATGTCGGGAATGAAGGGGTCGTCGAGGTTAATCGCCGTCTGAATGGTGAGGACTGCGCCCATGAAGAGCGAAATGAAAACTACCAGCGGGATGCTGCTCATGCCGAGTAAATCAACTTCCCTAAAAAACGATTTGAGGTACTCGCGCCACGATTCGGGGGGGCGCAGTACGGCTCCGAGAAAGAGGAAGTAGGAACCTAGTCCACGAAAAAATCCGGCGAGCATCGTATTCAAAGGTACGCTACCTTAGGAGCATGAAGCGACGACTTTGGATCTTGATGTTCGTGCTGTTCGGTGCCACGGCCGTGGTGTCATGCGGGGCGGGCCGCGACTGCGACTGCCCGAGCTTTCGCAACTAATCGAGGGTGAATCCCCAAGCTGCTGTGGCGTAGCTGCCCAACAGTAGAAGCGGAATCGACAATTGCCCAGATGCGACCGCGACCAGTCGACCTGCTCGGGGCCACTTTTGCTCTGATTTCTCCGCCACGAGTACCGATACGCCTGTCTGGGCTAGAACCATCCAAAGTAGCGGAGTGAGACTGAGCGGGGCATAGTCGGTGAGCCAACCAGTTCCTCGCTCATAGAGTGTTACCCAAGTCAACGTAAGTATGGCGTTAATTGGTAAATGGATTAGTCCGCGGCGTGCCCAAGCCTGGTTGAGAAGGTGGATCATAGTCTTCAGGTAAGTTCGGGCAAGTTAGTTCACGTAGTTTTACAGCCGTGGACGCACTTGACCGAAACTGGCGTCGCCTTGTAGGGCGGATTCCGGCTGCCGCCGAGGTCAACGTTGCGCGCATCGTTCGGGCATTTCGGGGTGAAATTATCTTGACCCCTCCCCGCGCAAGCAAATGGGGCTCGTACCGATGGCGTGCGGACCTCGGAGCCAAAATTTTTCTGAACCGCGACCTGCAACCCGAAGCCATGCTCATCACGCTGTTGCACGAACTGGCGCACGCCCAAGTGCGAGCCTGGGACGGTTTGGGTTGCGCGCCCCACGGGGCAGAATGGCAGAAGCGCTACCGCGAATTGTTGGCGCCGTTCATTGGGTTGCCGGATGTGTTCAGTCCCGCAGTGGCCCGAGCGCTCCAGCGCCAACTCCACAAACCCAAAGCTTCGTGCGGAGCTGCGCCCGACCTGCTCCGCGCCCTCAGAGCGGACTCTGACCAGCTGCGTGTGGAGCAGCTACCTGAAGGGGCTTGGTTCCGCCTCGCCATTGGCTGGGTGTTTTGCAAAGGACCCAAGCGCCGCACGCGGTTCGCCTGCATCGAGAAAAAAACCGGCCGTACCTTTGCCGTGCACCCGCTGGCCGAAGCGGTGCGCACCGACGAATGAGTTCAGCCCTCGCCAATCCCCACTTTGAAATTGCCCTGCTGGGCGGCGGTCAGCTTGGCAAAATGTTCCTCGCTGAGGCCTTGCGCATGGACGTGGGCGTGCGCGCCCTCGATCCCGACGCCGAAGCGCCTTGCCGCTGGGGCGTGCGCCGATTCGAGGTCGGCGACTTCAAAGACTACCAGACCGTTCTGGACTTTGCCCGCGGCGCCCAGTCGGCCGTGATCGAAATCGAAACCGTGAACGTCGACGCCCTTGCCCAACTCGAGGCGGAGGGGGTGCCGTGCTTTCCGCCTTCGTCGGCGCTGCGCATCATCCAAAATAAAGGCGCCCAAAAAGACCACTGGGCCGCGCACGGAATTCCCACCTCGGACTTTGAGCGGTTCGAGAGCGTCGGCGCGTTGAAGGCTGCCGTCGCCGAGGGGCGTTGGACCCTTCCCTTCGTTTGGAAGGTGGCCCAAGGCGGCTACGACGGATTTGGCGTCAGCGTGCTGCGCCGCCCCGAAGACCTCGAAGCGCTTCCCGACCAGCCCTGCGTGGCCGAGGCCCTCGTCGAAATCACCGAAGAAATCGGAGTCATCGTCGCCCGCCACCCTGACGGCAGTACGGCGGTGTTTCCGCCCGTGGCCATGGAGTTTCACCCGGTCGCCAACCAAGTGGAATTTGTGGTCTGCCCTGCCCCTTTGCCCGCTGAAGCCCTGGCGGAGGCCGAGCAGCTCGCGCTCCGCGCGGCCACTTCGCTCGGGATCTTTGGCTTACTCGCGGTCGAGCTCTTTTACACCCGCGACGGGCAGTGGCTGGTGAACGAGGTAGCCCCTCGGCCCCACAATTCCGGCCACTTGAGCATTGAGGGCTGCGAAACGTCGCAGTTCGAGCAGCTGCTCCGCTGCGCCACCGGGCTTCCATTGGGGTCCACGGCGCTTCGCCAGCCCACGGTTATGGCGAACGTGGTCGGAGCCGAAGGCCACCGCGGCCCCGTCGCCTACGAAGGCCTGGACCGCGCGCTGGCGGTTCCGGGCGCCCACCTGCACTTGTACGGAAAAACGCAAACCCGCCCCTTTCGCAAACTTGGCCACTGGACGGCCGTAGGTCGCAATGTCGACGAAGCGCGCCACCGCGCCGCCGCCGCCCGCGACGCCCTAACCGCCGTGTCGGCACAACCAAAGCAGCTATGAGCACGAACACCCCCCAAGTAGGCATCATCATGGGAAGCCAAAGCGACCTCCCCGTCATGCAAGGCGCCGCAGATCTCCTCAAGGAACTTGGAATTCCCTACGAAATCACGGTCGTTTCGGCGCACCGCACCCCCGTGCGCATGCTCGAGTACGCCCAGCAAGCCGCCGACCGCGGAATCCAAGTCATCATCGCCGGAGCCGGCGGAGCCGCCCACCTTCCCGGCATGGTCGCCAGCGCCACGCCGCTTCCCGTCATTGGAGTCCCCGTGAAGAGCAGCAATTCGATTGACGGTTGGGATTCCGTGCTAAGCATCCTTCAAATGCCCAAGGGCGTGCCCGTAGCCACCGTGGCCCTTAACGGCGGAGCCAACGCCGGCATCCTCGCCGCCCAAATCCTTGGAACCTCAGACCTCGCGGTCCGCGCTCGGATTTCTGCATACAAAGAGTCGCTGCGCCTTGCGGTCGAGGACATGGCGAAGTCGGTGGAAAACCAGTAGCAAGCAACCTAGTTACTTGTAACTGGTTAGTCGTTGCTAAAGTGCTTTAAGCCGAGCCAGCACCACGTCCTTCTTGCGGTTGGCCACCGGAACGTTGGAATCGTCCTCGAGGATGAGGTATCCGCCGTCGCTGGGCACGTAGCGCTTGACGACGTCCATGTTCACGAGGTGCGACTTGTGGACC
>SYCM01000086.1 GCA_005786915.1 Bacteroidota bacterium
CGCGTTGTGCAGCACGTGCGCGCCGACGGGCACCCATAGGCGTCCGCTCCGCTCATAGAGCCAGGCCAACAGGAATCCGGCCGTGAGCAAAAACGGAAGGTGCAGCAGGTCAAAATGAAATCCGGCAAAAAGGAGGGCCGACGCCAGAACCGATCCCTGACCCCAACGGGGGCGAAGCATGCGCTGAAGGGCTCCGCGAAAAAAGAGCTCCTCGCCGACCGCCGCCAAGCCGACAAAGACGAGCACGCCGAGGACCGCGTCGATCCAATGGGGCAAGAACAGCACCCGTTCCACGAGCTGGGCCTGCATTTCGACTTGCGCCCGGGCCTCCGCAGCCCAATTTTGGGACTCGAGCAGCAGCATCCACTGGCCCGTCGCCCACTCGAGCAGGGGCAGCAACGCCGGAAGCAGCGACCACGCCATGGCGGTCTGGGCTACCGACCATTCCGCCCGGGGCAGGGCCGGCGATTCCAAGATTACCTCCACCGATTGTTGGGCCGACCAGCGCTGGAGCATGGCCATCCCGGGGAGCAAAAAGAGCGCCAGCGAACCCAATCCCTGCTGGGCCAAGAGGGCGCGGGAGGCATTGAGTTCCTCGCGAAGCATGACTTCGCTCATCGGCATTCCCGCGTAGCCCAGCAAGCCCATGACCGCGGAACCGCCCAATCCCGAAGCAAATAGCAGCGAAACCAGCACCGCGGCGCCCAAAAACACGAAGTCTGACTTGATCCACTGGCCCATGCGGCAAAACTACAGCCTCAGCTGCCCGGCTCGCCCGCTGGGCAAAAAAAAGCCCGGCCCTTTGCGGGGGCCGGGCTCACGTCGCCACCGGGTGGCTTAGTAGGATTTGAACAAATCTTCAGCAGATGCCGCGGGGTTCGCAGAGTACGACAACTTCAGCGCTTGCGCCTTGCGGAGCTCCTGCTTAATGTCGCTAATCAAACCCATCTTGGCGTCTACGTCAGCCTTGATCGAAACGGTGAATTTGGCGCGCTCGGCCTCGTTGATTGACTCGCGCTGGAGGACTACCCACTGCTGCACGTCGCCCACGCTCGCGAGTTGGTCTGCCAACTGGATGCGGGGTTCGGTACCCAACGCAGCGCTCTTGGGAGCACCCACGTAGATGTAGGTCGTCAAGTCTTTGCGCTCAAGCTTTTGAATCTCGGTTGCCAAAGGTTTCTTGAGCTTCACCAGCAGCGTTACCTCGCGCATGGTCGTCGTTACCATGAAGAAGAACAGCAGCATGAATACGATGTCGGGCAGGGACGCCGTCGATAACGGGGGTACCTCAGCTTTTTTCTTTTTCTTAATCGTTGCCATTATCCACCAATTTTAACGGGTTCGGCTTCTGAAATGAACTGCGGGTAAATTTCATTAACCGCCTCTTTATCGGACTCGCTCAAATCGTCGTAGGAACGACCAAACTTGCGCTGGGACACATCTTCGCGAAGCTCAGCGTAGGCGCCGAGGAGTTCGTTTCGAACGGCCACAAACGTTTTGTAGCTGGTACCGCGGTCGTTTTGGAGCGAAATAACCGCCTTGCGGGGATTATCTGAAGAGTTGGGGTCGCGCAACCCGCGGCAGCCCTCGCACGTGCCGTCGCCGTTGTTGTCGATGAACTCTTTAGCCAAACGGCGCACGTCTTCCAGACTTGCGTACTCGTCTTCCACCAGGAGCTGATCCTGAGCATTGACCAAGACCACAAAGATGTTCTTCTCCTTGATGTCCTGCTCTTCGCCCGTGTCTTCAGTCCACGGCGGCAATTTCACTAACAGGCCCTTGTCCACGTCCATGGTGGTCGTCACCAGGAAGAAGATCAGCAGCAGGAAGGCGATGTCCGCCATCGACCCTGCGTTGATTTCAGGAACTGCACGTTTACGTGATGCCATAACTTATTTACCCAAACGATGAAGTGAGGAGTAAAGAACGGTACCTGCGGCAATCAGGGTGATGATGTACGTCGCATTCAAGCCCGTGGATACCCAACGAGAGCCCGATTCAGAAATTTCGATCTTGAAGGACTCGTAGTCCGCTCCCGAAGAAATTAAGTAGCTCAGCAAAACGATGGCAAGGAGCGAACCGACACCAATCGCTGCGCCACGTAGCGAAGCGGGGTTGATCAGCAGTCCGCGAACGGAACTGAGGACGGCCACGGCAATCGCGACGAAGAACATCGCGATGGTAATCCAAATGGACGCGCCCACATTGGCATCAAGGCTTTCATCGCCAGCCAGCAAGACGAGCAGGGAGAAAATCAAGCCTACTGCACTAAGGCCGTAGGCTAGGATGCTTCCTAGGTTAGATAAATTGAAGCGCATTGCGACTTATTTTTTCAGGTGAGCAGCTATGATGTCCAAGAACGTAATCGAGGCATCTTCCATTTTGTTGACCAAGTTGTCAATCATGGCAATGATCAAGTTGTAGAAGATCTGCAGGATCATGGCCGCAATAAGACCGAATACCGTGGTCAAAAGTGCTACTTTAATACCGCCTGCTACGAGGGTCGGACTGATGTCGCCTGCCGCCTCAATGGCGTCGAAGGCCTGGATCATACCTACTACCGTACCCAAGAAGCCGAGCATCGGGGCAAGGGCAATGAAGAGCGACAGCCATGAAACGCCACGCTCGAGTTTGCCGGTTTCCACTGAACCCAGGCTTACAACCGCTTTGTCCACGATTTCGATGCCCTCTTCCATTTTGTCGAGACCTTGGTAGAAGATCGAAGCCACGGGGCCGCGCACGTTGCGGCAGTACTCCATAGCAGCTGATTTGCCGCCACTCTTCAGCGCATCTTCAATGCCTTTTAGGAGCTTGTCGTTGTTTTGGTTCGAAAGCGTCAAATACAACACGCGCTCAATAGCAATCGCAAGACCAAAGATCATGGTCAAAAGAACCGGAGCCATCCACAAGGGGTCACCCTCAATAAACTTCTCTTTCAGCATTTGGGTGAAGCCCGCCTCTTCTTCAACCGCGGGAGCGGCTTCTTCAGTGGCAGCGGCAGCCGTGTCAGAGGCAGCGGCGTTGGTGTCGGTTGACGCTACTTGTTCCGTGGCGGCAGCTTCGGTAGCTTCTTGAGCCAGAACAGGCTGGGTGAACAGAATCCCTGCAGCGAAGAACAGGGCGAGAACCTTTTTCATGGGGTTTTGCGAGGTTGGTTAAACGTTAAAAAAAAATGTCTTTGAGGGGCAAAAGTAGCGACTTAAGGTCAATGCAGAAATTATCGGAGCATTAATTTCTTGCCCACTACCCAATTAGGCCTTTACCGCGGCCCGATGAAGGACGTCGGGCGACAGGTCGGGCGTCGCCAAAATGGCCGCCACGGCGTCGCGCGGATGGTCCACCACCGTCCATAGGTCCAAGTGCTCCGGATTCATGAATTCCTCGTCCACCATGCGCTGCAAAAAGCGAAGCAGGTCGTCGTAAAACCCGTTTTGGTTCACGATGACCACGGGCTTCAGGTACTGACCCAAGCGCTTAAGGGTGATCGCTTCGGCGAGCTCTTCGAGGGTTCCGCAGCCGCCAGGCAGCGCTATTAAGCCTTCGGTATTCGCCAGTAGACCCGCCTTGCGCTGGGCCATGGTCGCCACAAAGGTGAAATCCTCAACGAGGGGATGGTTCATTTCAATGTCCTTGAGGAATTCGGGCATAACGCCCACCGCTCGGCCTCCGCGTTGGATGACTTCCGTGGCCACATGGCCCATGAGGCCCGTTTTGCCTCCGCCAAAAACCAGGACGGCTCCGGCATCGACGAGGTGCTGAGCAAGCTCCGAGGCCCCCGAAAGGTAGTCCGCAGCCACCCGTGCCGAACCCGCGCAGTAGACCGTGACGCGCGCACCGCGCAGCTCTCGACTCATTAACCTTGCGCGTTTCGGAGTTCGTCGATGCGCGGCACCAGGGCCTCGGCCTCGGCGCGCTTCAGGTCAGAGGCCTTGCGGTCGGTCGTCGACAGCTTAAACGAAGCCTCCAGCAGCGATTGGTACTGCTCGGTGAGGCGCTCGAGCTCAGATTTTTTGCGGAACAAGGAAAACATAGGCCCAAAGGTAGCGACCACCTCGGGACCTGCGGTTTAGCGCCAGCGGGTTTTCACGAACAGTCCGGCCACCGCATTGGTCAGCAGTCCAGCCACCGGAGAAAAAACCGCGCTTTCCCAGGCGTAGGTGGACAGCGAGAAGTAGGTCTCCGCCCCTTCGCGAGTCATGTAGCCTTCCAAAACGGCCAAGCGCTGAAAGTCCACAAAAAAGTTGGGGTTGATGTAGGTGAAAAACAGGTAGTGAACCCCAATGGAAAGGATGCCGACCACCACTCCGATGAGGGCGCCCTGGCCCAGGGCCTGAGTGTAGCTGAGTTCTCCACCTAATTCATCGCGGCGCGCAAACAGGCCCCACACCATAATAGCGGTGGCCGGGATCATGATAAGGTTGGTGTAGAGGTAGTGCTGCCGAATGTACGTGGTGTGCAATCCAACGAGGTACTCGCCGATGATCCAAATGAATTCCATCAGCACAAAAATGATTCCGAAGCGCAGGGCCGTTAGCATGGATGTAAGTGTCTAGGTACGGTATGAAGATGCACCAACATAGGCTCTAGTTGCACGCCCACCCGCGGACTTAAAACGACGGTTGAGCCCGCATCGTATGTGGCTGCGTAAGCGTACTTTTGCATTATGGTTCGCAAACTTCTGTGGGTTTTAGGTGGCGTGGTGCTTTTGGGCGTCGGCGCAGCCGCGTGGTTAGGTGCGTTTCGCAGTATGGTAATCAACGATTCCGTGCAGGGCGGCTACATTGTTGCGGGGTACGACCACATGGGTCCGTTTGAGGAAATCGGTCCCGTCTTCGAGCGCGCCCACGCGACGACTGATTCGCTGGGCATCGCGGCCGAAGAGTACGTTGGCGTGTACTACTCCAACCCCGACGAGGTGGCCGAAGACTCGCTGCAGAGTTTTGCCGGCGTAGTAGTGGGACGCAGCGAAGAAGATTTGGGTACATTGGACTACGCCGACCTTCGCTTGGAGCGGATTCCCGAGGGACGCGCGCTTTGGATCGAGGCCCCCAAGCCCAACGACCTCGCCATGATTGTGGCCATTATTCGAGCCTACCCTAAGTTGGGCGAAGCCGCCAAGAAGGCAGGCCTTGAACCCGGATGGGTTTACGAGGTACACACCGACAGCACGGTGCGATTTGTATTCCAAGAGTACCCGGTGGCCCAAGAAGCCATTGATTTGTAATTTTTTGTAGGTTTGTTGGGTATGAACCGTTTTGCATCGCTCGCCTTAGTGCTCCTGCTCGCTTTGGGCAGTGCCTCATTCAGCATGGGGGGCGGATCCAATTTGGTGGTGTACCCGAACCCGGTTCAAGGAACACTGCGTGGGCAGTTGGAGCTTTCGGGCAGTCAGCCCGTTTCGCTTAGTCTTTATGACATGCTCGGCCGTCGGGTTGAGGCCAAAAATTTGCCGTCAAGCCAGCGCCAATTTACGTGGGAGGTAGGTCACTTGCCCGCCGGCATGTACTGGCTCAAGGCGGAGCAGGGCGACGCCGTAGTCGCCCAAGTGCGGGTGGTGCTCGCCAAGTCTTAAATTCTGATTTATAGTGGGTAAGACGGACATCCGTCTTTTTGCGTTTAGCTACGGCTAGCGGGGTTTTGCATTCGCAGCTTGCCGGTCTAATCCGCAAGACCCATGAACCCACGTACCCTTTGGTTGAGTGCCCTACTGGCGTGCTCCATTACCTTGTCTCTATGCGCGCAGCCCTTGGCTGCATGGCACTTTAATTTAGAACGACTGACGGCCGACAGTGGTTACGCCGAACTGGCTTCGGTGCGCACCCTAGGGTCGTTCGCGACCGGATCGGGAAGCGGCAAGGCCTGGTCACTGAGGAGTTTTGCGCCGCAAAGCACCGAGTCGGGACAACGGGGCTGGAAACTCACGGCCAACACCGTTGGGATGGACAGTGTGTGGCTCAGCGGGCTCATGCGGGGATCGCCCACGTCGTCGCGCTGGTGGAGCGTCGACGTTTCGACGGATTCGGGCACGACCTGGACTTCCGTTTGGCAGCCCGATACCGGCTGGGGTCCGTTTGACGTCTGGGTACCCTTCTCGGTACCGCTCCAGGGCGCGGCAGGGCACGCGCATGTAGAAGTTCGGGCGGTTTCGGTGTTTTCGCCGGTGCCGTTTGCCAACTTCGGAGCGACCTACGCGGCGAACCAAGCCTATCAAGGCATGCGGGCCAATCCAACGTCAGCCACCCAGAACTACAGTACCTCGGGCACGTGGCGCTGGGACAATGTGGCGCTGCGCGGACTGGAAACTCCGGCCACCCAGTGGAACGGCCAGCAATGGACCGGCGGCGTACCGCAGGCCACGACCAACGCCGAAATCCTCGGATCCTACTCGGGACTGGGCTTCACCTGCGCCAATTTGCGGATCGCCACGCAGGCAGTGCTGAGCGTGCTTCCCGGCGGCGCCTTGGACGTGCGCGGACGCGCGGTGCTTGACGGCCGTGCCGTGCTCCAGGCCGATTCGCAGCAAGTCGCGCAGCTTCGCCTGGCCAGCGCGGGCTGGGGAAGCGGAATTCTGCAGGTATCCACGGTTTGGGCGGACAGCGGATGGCACCAGCTCGCGAGCCCGTTCGACCCGGCACCCACGGCAGCGAGCGGGATTGATCCGTTCCAGCAGTTTACGTGGAATGCCGATAGCGGCGGCTACCGCGCCCAAGGAATCGCACCTCGCGGCCTAGGGAGCTTTGCGCTCGGCAACGGCGGCGTACAGCTCGAGGGGACCCTCGCTCGGCAGCCTTGGAAAACATGGTTCTTGGGGTACACCGCGAGTCCTGGCACAAGCGGCTCGCAATTTTCGACCGCGGTCACCGACGGTTGGAATCTAATAGGCAATCCATTTGGGTGCGGGCTGGACTTTAGCCTCCTCTCACGGTTCAATGTCGACGCCAGCTACTCGATATGGAATCCGAGCAAGTTCGGCGGCCTCGGCGGCTACGACTACTACAGTCCTAGCGGCGGTTCACTGCCGCCCGTAGTTCCTCCGCTGAGCGGTTTTTGGGTACGGGCTCAAGCACCGGGCGCCCACTTGACCACCGTGTCTCAAGGGAGCCTAGGGGCTGGAAGCCTCAGCACTTCGGCACTCGCACTGCACCTTCGTGACGTTGTGCATCCAAACTGGTCGACAAGCTTATGGCTTCACCCCGACGAGGAGGCCTCCGAGGCGTTTGACCCAGAATGGGACGGAGCTGCCCGCTGGAGCCCGTCGCCTGTGGGAGGGTGCATCGAGGCCGTCGACGGTGATGCATTTGCCAAACGATGGAATCCTGACCGGGGAGTTTGGATCCGAACCCAAGTGGACACGTCGCGCGACGTGGTGTTTTCCACGGAGGGCTCAGGCGGCAACCTATGGCTCGTTGGCCAAGGCCAAGTAATCAAGGTCCACGAACAAGGTACCGTTGTCCGCCTGGAGGGTGTCCAACGCTGGCGTGCCGTGGGCGGGGCATTCGCATTGGATCAGGACGCATCACCCAAAGTGCAGACGGGCCCTGGTTTTGTCTGGGTGCCCGCTGCCGATGAGGTATGGGTTACCAATATGGTCGGGCAAACGGTACTCTCCGCCCCAAGCGCACGGGGTCAACCGATTCCGCATGCCCTACCCCACGGAATTTATGTTGTTCGCACTCATGTCAAAGGCACGTGGTCTTCACAAAAACTAATACTCCAACCTTAAACAATGAAAAACCTACTTTTTTGGGGCATCCTTGGGGCGTGTACCCTTCCTTCTTGGGCTTCGGATGAAGCTATTTTTGAGGCTGCATTCCATGGAATGTTCGAACCGCAGTACCAGCAACTTGAGCTTCGCGCCACGGAGCCAATGCCCCCTGTCCCGCTAGACGGCGGAATGTGGATCCTCCTTGTCGGAGGTGTTGCCGCGGCCCGCAAACGACTTCGGAGGTGAGGCCTTTACTCGCGTTGTGGAAATGTAGGCAACTGCTTTGGGCGTATCTTCGAATCATCTACATCATTTTATGGAAGCATTGAGCGCGTGGATTCGGGAAAACCGAGCATTTTTAGGCTTTATCGTCCGCTTTTTGGTGACCTTTTTGGTTTTGAGTTTTGTCTACAGCCTGTACTTAGTGCTCGTTAAACGAAACGGAGATTTGGATATGGTCACCTATTGGGTGAGTCGACTCAGCTACGAAACGGCGCGAATCATGGGCGTCGCAGACTGCGAGTGGTCCTGTTTTCTTGATGGTTGCTACGTGGGGCGCGAAGGCCGAATGGTGAACATTCTTGAAGGATGCAACGGCTTACGCCTTGCCATCGTATATGCCGCCTACGTGATCGGAATTGGGGGTTGGACCTGGAGATCGATGGTTCAGGCATTTGCCGGGCTGTTTGTCGTGCAGTTATTCAACGTGGTACGTATTGGTGCCCTTGTTGCGCTTCGCGACCACGGTGGCGACACGTACTTTTTCTTTATCAAATACGTCTTTGGTGTGTTCATCTACGGCTCCATTGTCTTGCTTTGGATTCTCAAGCCCCGAATCGACCGATGGATGGGGGCCTAATTGTTAGCACCCGTAGATTTTGGCTGTGGACGCTCGGATTTTTGCTCGTGTCCATGTTTATCAGCATCGTAGTAGGCGAAGAAAAGCACGCTTTGGGCTTTGATCCGCTGGGGATTCCATGGGTGCGGAACGCCTACGCCGCCCTGAAAATCGCCCTCGGACTGGGATACGCCCGGGCTGTAGGGTTCCGATGGATGTGGGTTTTGGGGCTCGTGGGCTTTGCGTTACTGATCCGGACGTTTGCAGAAGGCACCTTCACCGTGGCGCTGATAGGTGCCACCATGGCCTACCGAACAGTCGGCAAGAAATAGTCCCGCCCTAAGAGCCGAGGCGGAATCCCTTAATCACTGGCTATTTAATGTTTAAACATTGGTGTAGGTTTTATACTATATTTGCCTTATTAATGTTTAAACATCCTTATATGGCCTCTTGGACTATTGACCCCAGCCACTCTGAAATTGGGTTTGTTGCTCGCCACCTCGTAATCACTAAGGTTCGCGGCCATTTCGCCGACTACCAAGGCAGCGTGAGCTCGAGCGACGAGCAGCTGAATGACCTTGCGATTTCGTTTGAAGCAAACGTCGCCAGCATCAGCACCAAAAACGCTGACCGCGACAACCACTTAAAGTCCGCCGACTTTTTTGACGCCGAAAACCACCCGAAGTTGTCGTTTGTGTCGACCTCGGCTAAGCGCAACGGAAGCGCGCTCGTGGTTGCCGGTCTTATGAGCATTCGCGGCGTCGAGAAACCCGTGTCGCTGAACGTTGAGGTCGGCGGCGTCGCCAAAGACCCCTGGGGAAACACTAAAGCCGGACTGAGCTTCGCGGGAAGCATCAACCGCAAGGACTTTGGATTGGCATTCCACGTGCTGAATGAGGCCGGCGACCTGCTCGTCAGCGACGAAATCAAGCTCGAGGGCGAAGTACAGCTCAAGCTCGAAGCCTAACAACTCCTGGTTTTTAGTTGGGCCCTCGGGCCGGGCACGTCCTGGTTCGAGGGATTTTTAATGAGCGCAACCCGAGGTACATTTAGGGTAAACTATGACCCCGATGCACCGCTTCCTGATTTTTGCCCTGGCGGGCAGCCTCTGCTTGCCCCTGAAGGCGCAGTGGACGACCAACACCGCACTCAATACCCCGATCGCCACGGGAACGACGGACGACCTCCAGGCCCTCACGGGCCCCAGCGGCCGCACCTACGTGGCCATGTTTCAACCGACGTCCAACGGCTACAGTCCGCGCCTGCAAATACTTAACGAGCTGGGCGTGGCCCGATTGGGGAGCAACGGAATGGCCTTTAACACCACGGCGTCTATGGGCACCTACACGGTGACGTGGGACCTGAGGCTGGACGCGAACGAACACGTGTACATTGGTTTTACGGCGACCGGGAATACGGACGCAGTGGTGCACCGCCTCGACAGCTCGGGGAACCACGTGTGGAATACCGCCGGGGTGGCACTCGGTCAAGGCTACGACGTGAAGCTGCTCCCGCTGAACAACGGAGACCTGATGGTGGGCTGGCTGGACGCAAACGGAGGTGGCGCCAAGCTGCGCAAAATCGGAGCCGCCGGCAGTTTTGCGTGGCCGGCTGCGGTGACGATCGCCTCACCAACGGGTTCGGGCCAAGTACAAGTAGGCGAACTGATGGAGTACAGCAATGGAGACGTACTGGTAGTGTACTACGTGCGAACTGGATTCGGACCCTCGGCCCTCCCCTACGCGCAGCGGTACACGGCCTCGGGCACGGCGGTCTGGCTTCAGCCTAAAGCGCTGACGAGCGGCTGGTACGTATACAGCAACCGTCGGTATTCGTTGGTCCAGCGAGGCGATACGGCCTACTACGGTATGGCGGCCGCTCAAGGCCCTGATCTTCAGGCCAAAGTACAGCGCATTAATCCGCTGGGCGGACTTCCGTGGGGCGCCAACGGCGTCGACGTATCCACGCTGAACAACCAGTACGAACGCGACGTGACCTTGGGCATCTCACCCGACGGCAATACCCTTTATGCGGTGGCCGAGGTGACTCCGCTCAGCCAAGGCCAAATGGGCACTTTGGTTCAGAAAATGCACCTCAAAACCGGGGCACTTCCCTGGGGCAGCGCGGGGCGGATGCTGTTCAATCCGAGCAGTAAGGACCAAGGTCCTAAAGGGGATTTAGGCTTCATCGACAGCAAGCCGGTGGTCGTATTCAGCGACGGGTTCAACAATGGGGGCACGCCGGTGCGCCTGCTGGCTGCGTTTTTGGATACGGCCGGAGCGCTGGTCGACAGCATTCCCCTGGCCACCTACACGTCGCCCAAGGGTCGAATTCAGTTGAGCGGAGCCTCGGGCTTCGACGTCACTGCCGTGTGGTCAGAAGACCGAGGCGCTGGAAGTCGTCCGTTTGCCCACCGACTCAACCGCACGCCTTGCCCGCCGGCGAGCGCCGGCGCGGGCTGGGGGTCGCAGCTCGACTCGGCATGGCTGTGGTACACGGGGACCGGCGCCGATTCCCTGTTTTGGGACTTAGGAGACGGCAGCACGGCCTCGAGCATTCCAAGCGACACGCTGCGGCACTCGTATGCCGCCAACGGAACCTACGCGGTGGTGCAGTACGCCTTTCGAAGCTGCGGAACTACCGACACAGTTCAACTCAGTGGAGTGATCCAGGGCATTAATGTCCCTGAAAATCCCCGCGAACCGGTTCACGTATTACCCACAGTTACCGAAAATGAAGTGGTCTTGCGTGCACCATCACCGGTTTCGGTTACCTGCTTCGACGTTCTGGGAAGGCCTGTGAATTCTATCCGTCAATGGCTCCCCAACACGACCTGGTTGCCCTGCGAGTCGTGCCCAGACGGAGTGTACTACCTCGAAGTAGAAGGACACGGTCGCCGCACGATCGTACTTCATCGCCGTTAGGAAGAACGGTAAGCCACTTCGTGGTAAGTTTTAGCGTGCGGACCCAAAAAGATCCGCGCGAAAATTCGCACCGCCGCCAAGCCGTCAAGGACAAAACTGAGCGAGAAGAGCACGGCGAGGCCGAGCTGCTCCTGGCCGATGTGCGCGAAGAGCAGGTCTTCGCCGAGAAAGGCGGTGGTGATGGGGAAGCCCGATATGGCCAGGCACGCGAGCAGCACGGCGAACGACAGGCGCGGATGCTCGTAGTAGTGTCCGTGAAAGCGCGAAAGGTCGATTCCGCCCTCCAAACGTCGTAATCGTTGAAGGGCCACGACGCCGACGAATGCGGCGAGGTAAATTCCGCCCAAGTAGAGCAGCGTAGACGGCACATCGAGGCGGGAATTGAAGGCCACCGCTAAGGCGACGAAGCTATGATTCATGACCAGTAGGAACCACGCAAGCCGTGCGTGTCGGAGCTCCGCGAAGGCTTTAAGGACCGATACCAGTGCTATGCTCGCGGCGACATAGGGCATGATGGGCTTAAGGGCGGGCGGTATCCATTCCGGCCTTAGGAGTACGACTACGAAGACCATAATCACGGGGCCAAAGAGCGCCATAGCCCCGGTTACTGTCAGAAAATCCAGTTTGCGGCCTGCCGCTTTCAGGGGGTTCCAAAGGGTGCGGTACATGAGAGCATCTAGGCCAAATTCGGTGACGGCAAGCACGTACAGGCTGCTGCGCACGCGGTTGGGTAGCCGGTGCTCGTAGCTGCGGCGGTTCGGATCAAATCCAAAGAGCTGTTCGCGAATTTGGTAGGTAACAATCGATGGGGAAATGAGGAGCTGATACGTGCGCAAAAGGGCGTTGCCCGAAATATGCACGAGGGCCAGTACGTTCCAGCCGAGCGCGATTTCGATGAAGATGAGTCCAATTTGAGCGGCCGAAGCGTAAGCGATTTGGGCCTTGACCGAGGACTGGACGCGGGCGATTGCGGTGGCAACTAGGGCGGTGGCCAGTCCCACTCCGCCCACCAGCCAGGGCATGAGGGCAAGCTCACCCCAAAAAGCGTGGGTGCGTAGCAAGATGAATGCGCCCATGTGAACCGAAAGGGAACCGTAGAATATGGCGCTAGACGGTGTGGGACCCTCCATCGCGCGCGGGAGCCATGGGGTAAAGGGCAACTGGGCGGACTTTGCCATGGCCGTTAGCAGCACCGACAGGGCGATGACCCAAGCCATGCCTTGGTGGCCGGCGAGGTGTTCGCGCACGAGTACGTGGGCCTCGAGCATCGAAAACTGGACGTTAGCATGCCAAAAGTGGTGGCTCATCCACATGGCGAGGAGAAGGCCGACGTCGGCAATGCGGTAGACGGAGAAGACTTTTAAAGCGTTTTTTACCGGCAAATAGCGGTCGCGGTAAAATGCGATGAGCAGGAAGGACGAGACGCCCAGGACCTCCCAGCCGGCAAACAGGGTCTCAAAGTTCCCAGCGAGAACTGTTAACGTGAATCCCAGGTAAAAGAACCATATGTTGGCAAAAAAGCGCCCGTATCCTTTTTCTCGGTGCATGTACACCGAGCTGTACGCCGCCACGAGGGTGAATAGTACTGATCCCAGCAGCAAAAAAACAGTAGCGAGGTAGTCCAGGTGAAAAGCCGCAATAAACTGGTAGTCGTTGGTCGAATAAACGACGAGGTTAAGGTCCGTCCACGGACTTCGGCCCTGGTACAGCCACCATGCTGCGGCTGTCGAGACCGCTAATAAATGAGCTAGGGCGGCCATTAGGGTCCAACGCGAAATCAATCGCTCCGCTCGTGGCGGGAGGAGCAAGACGCCCAGGTAAGCAATCAGAGGCGCAAGGGTAATAAAGTAAATTAAAACGTTCATTAAAAGGCTTTTAGCGAATCATGTGAACAGGAATATTACCTCGGGTAGTAGCGGTCAATAGAACCGGGTCGGACACCTCCGGAAGCAACTGCGTAAAGGGCCAGTAAGCGTCGTACTGTCCACCCGGCCGGTAACGGAAGCGCTCTCGGGTCACCGGATCGATTACCACAAGATGAATCCACTCGCGGTCAAACCAGGCGCGCGTGGCCGGCGCGCGGTCCAGAACCCGTTCAACTACCGCACAGGATTGCACCACGACCATCAGAAGGCGAAGGGGGTCGTGCACCTCGATCATTTGGCTGGGCAATCCAGGGCGGAGGTCGCCATCGATGCCGTTGGCTACGCCGATCAATCCCATTACGTTGTGCGGAAGTTTGGTTCCCGCCCCCAGGCGCTGGTTGTCAACCCGCGAGAAGTAGTACTCGAGGTTGATGCCTCCGCAGACCGGGGCGGCAGCGCCCAGAATGGTCTGCAGGGCGTGGCCCTCGGGGTCCTGGGCGGGATCGTAGCTGTTCAAGAAGGCCCGGCGGTCCAAGAAGACGTGGTCGGTAAACGCCCGCGGGGCCACAATGGCCAAGGCGTTGGTGGCGTGGTTGAGCTCGGGTCGGGGCTCAAAAAGCGACGCGGAGCGCTTGCGCGCATGGTCCCGAGCCGCGGCTCCATTGGCACCCAAATCGAGGGCTTCAAAGCGGCGGGCGCGTTCTTGGGCGTTCCGCTCGCTGGCCCGCTCCAAGTTGCACAGCATCTGATCGTGGGCGGAACGCTGTCGTTCGGTAAGCCCTTCGAGGTCGTAGCACGCGACTTCGTCGCGCGTCGTGTCGCGCAGGCCCGGAATAAAGCGCGTGGTGTCGGGAATGGCGATTCCGCGCTGGGCCAAGCGCTCCCGAACCGCGGGGTCGTTGGCCATGCGGCAGTAGGCCCGCGAATTCACGGAACCCGCTCGGCCGCTGCACGCCCCGCAGTCGTAGGCCGCGAAGTGCGGATTGTTGGTCGAACTCGCCCCGTGTCCGAGCACGTACACCAGCGGGGCAAAGCCCGACGTCAGGCCGGTGGTCGTGAGGACGCTGGCGACGCGGTCGGCCATCTCGTCGAGGGTATAGCCGATTTGAACGCCGTGGTCGTGCTCCCCCGCAAAGGCCACCGTCAGCTTGGCCTCGGCGTCTACGTGGTCAAACGCCAGCGAGGTTCCGGCTTGCTTGCTCGGTCGCAGAAGGTGGTACGCCAACTTAAACAGCGACCAAAATCCGAGGGTCTGCGACCAAAACCACCCGCCCAGAACCGAATGCGAGGACTTTTCGAGGTTGCGCTCTTTGGCCCGAACGGAATGCGCGTCCACGGCCTTGATTCCGTGCTTGGGCGTAACCGGGGCGGGACAGATCTTGACAGGAAACTTGGCGCCCTCCGGGAGGTAGTAGGCGTCGATGCCAAAAAACCCGGGGGTTCCCAAAGTCTGAATGCGCGGATTGACGGCCTCCAGGTGCCGGCGGAAGGAGCATTCGCGGTCGTCAATGCAAAAAAATGCTTGGACTTCCGGGGTTTCAGGCTCGACGTGCAGGTCAGGGCTCAGGCCCAAGCCCAGCAAGGCCGGGTCGTAAAAGCTCCATTCCAAGGCCTCCTGCCAAAGCTGAAGGATTTCGTCTTTCTCGCCCCACTCGACGTCGCCAAAAAGGTCTATGGGCGCTTCCTTGAGCAAGACCGAAAGAGGAATCACGGGACTTCCCCCTTGCACCCATAGCGCATCCCACTCGAGCAGCAGTTCGACGAAAATGAAGTCTTCGAGGCGTACCGGCCGCGAGTCAAGCAGACTGTGGGGCAGGTCCTCAATGGCCGACACCATTCCCGACCAGCCTTGGTGGGCGAATTGCTGGTCAAAAAGGTAGTGTGCAAAGAGCGAGGGATCGCCGACCACCTTGGCCAGCACGTCTTCGAGCTGAAGGTCGGGGTCGAACAGCGCCTGGCGCACCTCCGGTCGGCGAATCAAGTGGACCGACGACGACGCTTCGAGCTGCGCCACGGCTGCGCGAAAGGACTTGGCGCGCGATTCGGGAAAGCTCCAAATGGCTATTCCTTGGTCGAGGTAGCTGTTGATGAGGCGAAAGAGCTTGGGGTGTACCAAGGCGTCGAGGTCAATTCCGCGCTGGTGCTTCCAAGTGCCCCGCAGCTGGCCCACGCGTTCCCGGTGCTCTTCTTCGAAGGTGGCAAAGTGCATCTTTTGCTCCCACTTGGTGCGTTCGGGCTCGGGCACCGACTTCAAGGCATAGGCCACTGCGGCCTCACTGATCTCTCCGCGGCCGTACCGGGCACGGTAGTCGCTCAGCGGCAGCGTGGTTTTATAACCCAGCAGTTCGTTGGCCTTTTTCAGGCCAAGGAAAAACGAGTCCTGCTGGAACGCGTGCAGGCTGTTGTGGTGCACAAAGTCCTTGAGCGGAGCCTGTGCGGGCAGGTAGTGCTTCAGTTCGTGAAGCACGTGGTGGCGATCAAAGGGGCGCATCGCTAGAGAATAAAAACTTGGTACTGAAGCGTAAACTCGCTGCGGCGAGCGGTGGCCGTGGCCAAGCCCGCGGGCGTTGCCGAGCCGTATACCGGTCGGATTCCCCAGTCCAGACTCATCTTGCTCTGGTGCCCGTATTCGAGGAAGTTGATCCCCAAATGGGTAATCCACATCGGGCGCTCGAGCCGGTCGGACTTCGCCCGACGGGCCGAAACGTAGGGCTGAAAGCGCACGGCCTCCTCCCCGCGTTCGGGACTTACCCAGGCCGCCTGAAGGTACCATGAGGTCCCGGTGGTGAACATGGGGTGGGCATTTCCGATTCCGCCCAACGACACTGAAGGGTTCAAGCTCGCGTTGGCCGGATTCATGATGCCGTTGTTGCGCTGGTAACCGGGTCCGTAGTCGGTGGCAAAAAAACCGAGGTAGCCAGAAAACGCGGCGTGCCGGCTACCGTAGGGCTGCTCCGCAAAAAGCGCCACCGAGGCCAAGGCCATCGCGTGCTCGAGCGTGTCGGAACCGTTCAGGGACCACATCGCCTTGGCCTGGTGAATCGCGCCAGCCTCAAGGTTGAGGATGCGCTTGGTCCCCAGGTACGTGCCCGCCATGTAGGGCGTGGTGTGGGGCTCGCGCTCGGCGAAATTCCAGATCAGCAGCCCCTGGTACTGCGGGGTGGCCGACCTCGGATCAAAGCTGGCGTGCTCAGTCAAGTTGGGGCTTGAACCCGACGAGGTGTAGGCAAACGGCGTGGTAAAGGCAACCCGGTAGTCGAGTTGGGCCACCTGACCCCGCGCGTAGACGCTGAACTTGCGCGAGAACTGGTCGGTTTGGTCGACTGTGGCCTGAGCGAACACGGGCACATCGAGGGTCGCAATGCTCGCGATCGCGGGTTGGCTGAACCGGCTCAGTCCGTTGAGGATGGTAAGCCCCGCCCCCACTTTGAGCTGATTTTGGGCCGAAATCCGCCGCTCGATCACGGCGTCGTGCACGAAGAGCTGGTTTTTGCGGTTTCCCCCGTTTCCCGGCGAAAGAGCATTCACGTTGTTCATTCCGATTTGGCTGTAGAAGAACACGCGGGGGGTTACCTGTCCAAAAATCTGCACGCGGGTGCGGCGCAATCCGACGTCGGCAGTCCAGTCTTTAGGGGTCCCGTTCACGGCCGTTCCCGGGTTGCTCTGATTGGCGCGGACCCAAACCTGATTAAGTCCGGTCCATTGGACGTAGGCGCTGCCCGAGGCGTTGAGCGGAGTCCGCAATGCCTGAGCGCCCGCGCGGCCCACGGCCCCCACCCCTAGGGCGGCGGCCAGGGCAAGGATTCGCAATCCCCGCTTCATTTGTTCACCACTCGAGTGGAAAGCTCGTGCTTGCCCAGCGGCTTCGCGTCTTCGGGGTACAGCACCTCAAGGTGTCCGTTGGCCCGTTCCACTTCGTGCTGCACCGCGTGGAGGAGCTCCATCGTGCTGTGGTCCAGCATCTTCGCCTTGCGGGCGTCGACCACCGCGTGCGGAGCCGATTTAAGCGGTTCCAGCGTTTTGCCGAGCTTTATGATGTTGGCAAACGAAAAAGCCCCTTCGAGCTCGACGTGCTCGCCTTCGTCCCGGTGCTCCGTGTGAATTTGGGCGCGGGTAACGCTTCGCACTTTGCCCTTCAAGCTGAACACCTGCAGCAAAAACTCGACGGCGATGCCCGCAAAAATTCCGACCAATAAATCTTCAGCCAGCGTCAACCCGATGGTCACCAAGAACACCGCCAACTGATCCCAACCGATTTGGAAGGTGCTGCGAAAGAGCTTGGGGTTGGCCAATCGGTAGCCCGTGAAGATCAGCATGGCGGCCAGGGCACTGAGCGGAATCATCTGCAAAAGCCCCGGGAGCAGGGCGACAAAAAGAAGCAGCGCGAGACCGTGGTAAAAATTGGCCCACCGCGTTTGGGCTCCGTTGGAAACGTTGGCACTGGAGCGCACCACCTCGGCAATCATGGGGAGTCCGCCCAAAAGGCCCGCAACGCTATTGCCCAGACCCACTGCGAGCAGGTCGCGGTTGGCGTCGGACTTTCGGCGGTAGGGATCGAGGCCGTCGACCGCCTTCACGGTCAGCAGGGACTCCAGGCTTCCGACCAACGAAAACATGAGCACGTACTTCCACGTAGTCGCGGAGCCCAGCAGCCCGAAGTCCGGGAGCACGAAACCCGCCGAAAACGATTCTGGCAAGTGGACCAGGAATTTGGGGTCGAGCACAAAGTAGGCCCCCAACCCGATTCCGAGGACCAGCACGATTAATTGGGGCGGAACCGTCGCTTTAAACTTTTTAAACGGAAGCCACGCATACCCAAAGAGCAGCGCCAAGCTCGACAGGCCCACTAGCGCGTCGTGGGCGTCGGCGCGGCGAACGAGCTGCGGAAGCTCCATCAGCAGCGCAATCGGCGTTTTGCCCTCGGGGGTCGCCCCTAGCAGCACGGGGAGCTGCTTGGCGATGATGATGATTCCGATGGCCGCGAGCATCCCGTGCACTGCCGAAGTCGGAAAGAAATCCACGTAGCGCCCGAGCTTCAGCAGGGCAAAAGCGACCTGAACAAGTCCCGTAATGACCACCACGGCCAGCGCGTAGCGGTACCCGGCCGCAGCGTCGCCCTGGCCCAATTCGGCCACGGCCGCAACCGCGATGGAAATCAGGCCCGCAGCCGGGCCCTTGATGGAAAGCCGCGAGCCCATGAGGGGGCTCACGAAGAGTCCGCCCACCATGGCGGTAATGATGCCCGCGAAGGGCGGAAACCCACTGGCCATCGAAATTCCGAGGCAAAGAGGCAGGGCGATCAAGAATACGAGAAAGCCCGCGGTGAGGTCTTGATTAAAATGTGCCTTCAGGCCCGCGAGGCCGTCTTTAGGCAATGTTTTTGACATAAGTAACTAGAAATGAGAATAAAACCGTTTTCAGCAGGGCGCTCAGAGGCGCGCGCAGAGTGGGTTTAGGCTCAAATTCTAAATACTTCGTACTCTAAATAAAGGGTCTTGGGTTGCGGAAACTTAGCCGCCGACGGGGCCGATTTCGCCCGATCGCCGTCCCAGATTCCGACGGGATGCGCCTGGCTTCGGTAGGGCTGCTTCAGAAAGCAAATTCCGTCGCTGCCGTACTCCGTTTCGCCCGACTCGTCGGCCTCGGTTTCGACCTTGAGCTCTTCAGAAAGCTCCTTGCCGCCCGCAACGCGCTGCAGGTCGTCCCCCGCAAAATCGGTGACCACCGAAACGCCCAAGGGGTGGCGCACCTCCCGGTGGGCGTAGCCCGAAAGCACCGATCCCACCAAAATCCACAAGGCCACAGCCAGCAGGTGCAGCGACGGAATCCAACGGTTTTTCTGTACGAAACGGTACATGGTGATATAGGTTGGACAAATATCGGTCCAATTCGGCGACTTTTAGCACCAAATGAGTGAACTCCGTGTTCTAGGTTTACACCCATGAAGGAATATTGGAACCAGCGCTTTTCGGAGGCGGAGTATGCCTACGGCGACGCCCCGCACGTCAGCGTGCGCGAACAATTTGGCGTTCCGGGTTCGGGCCGCGTGCTCTGCTTGGCCGAAGGCCAAGGGCGGAACGCCGTGTACCTCGCCCGCCTAGGGTACGACGTGACTGCATTGGATTTCAGCGAGGTGGGCCTTGAGCGCGCCCAGGAGTTGGCGTCGCGAGCCGGGGTGAGGATCCACTGCCTTCAAGCGGACCTGAGCACCTATGTGTTTGAGCCCGAGGCCTGGGACGGAATCGTTTCGGTGTTTGGGCACCTCCCCGCGCCCTTGCGCGCTCGGGTCAACGCCCAGCTCCACAGCGCCCTCAAGCCCGGCGGATGGCTGCAGCTCGTGGGCTACCACCCGAAGCAGCTCACATACGCCACGGGCGGACCGCAAGAGCCGAGCATGCTGTACACCGTCGAGGGCCTTCAGGCGGAACTCGGGGCCGGATGGATCTTTGACGTCGCCGAAGTCGTCGAACGCGAACTCGAAGAGGGCCCCTACCACCGCGGCATATCGGCCTTTGTGCACCTATTGGCCAGAAGCCAGCAACCAGCAACCCGCAACCCGTTACCCCTATGACCGACTTAGACATCGCCCGTTCCGTCACCCCACAGCCCATTGGGGCGATTGCTTCGCGACTCGGAATCAACCCCGAGCTGCTCGAGCCCTACGGCAAGACCAAAGCCAAGATTCCGCTCGAGGCCCTGCACGAGCCCCAAGGCCAGCTGGTCTTGGTGACGGCGATCAGTCCGACGCCCGCGGGCGAGGGCAAAACGACCGTGACGGTGGGCCTGACCGACGGCCTCAACCGAATCGGCGAGCGGGCGGCGGCGGCGCTGCGGGAGCCCTCGCTGGGCCCCGTGTTTGGCATTAAGGGCGGAGCCGCCGGGGGCGGCCGGTCCCAGGTGGTTCCGATGGAAGATATCAACTTGCACTTCACGGGGGACTTTGCCGCCGTGGAGAAGGCCAACAACCTGCTCGCCGCGCTGATTGACAACGACTTGCAGCGCAAAAACCGCGTCGGACTCGACCCCCGGACGATTGTTTGGAAGCGGGTAATGGACATGAACGACCGCGCCCTGCGCACGCTCGTGATAGGGCTGGGCGGCAAGGCGGGCGGGGTTCCGCGCGAGAGCGGATTTAACATTACCGCAGCTTCAGAAGTCATGGCCATTTTATGCATGAGCCGCGACCTCGACGACTTGCGGGAGCGATTTGCGCGCATCTATGTGGGAGACACCTGGGACCGCCAGCCGGTGTTTGCGGCTGACCTCAAAGCCCCCGACGCGATGGCCATTCTGATGCGCGACGCGATTAAGCCCAACCTGGTTCAAACGCTTGAAGGCAATCCGGCGGTGCTGCACGGCGGGCCGTTTGCCAACATCGCCCAAGGAACCAATTCGCTGATTGCCACGCGAATGGCCCTAGGATATGCCGACTGGGTGGTGACTGAGGCGGGTTTTGGCGCCGACCTGGGGGCCGAGAAATTCTTGAACCTCAAGTGCCGGGCCGGAGGCCTCAAGCCGTCGGTGGCCGTGCTGGTCGCCACCGTTCGGGCGCTCAAGTACCACGGCGGCGTGGCCTTGACCGACTTGGGCACGCCCAACGCGGAGGCGGTGGTCCGCGGCAGCGCCAACCTCGCCAAGCACCTCGAAAATTTGCAGTCGTTTGGGCTTCCGGTCGTGGTTGCGATCAACGCGTTTGCCGCCGACACGGCCGAAGAGCACGAGGCGATTCGCCAAGCGGCGGCGGCCTACGGGGTAGAGGCCGTGCTCAGCGAGGGATGGGCCCGCGGCGGAGCCGGAACCGCCGACCTCGCCCGCGCCGTGGTGGCCGCGTCCAAAGGACCGGTGGCCCCGCAGTTTACCTACGAACTCAGCGACCCGATGGAAGAGAAAATCCGCCGAATTGCGACCCGGATTTATGGAGCGGACGGCGTTGTGTTTGCTCCGGCAGCCAAAGCGTCGATCAAGCGCATGGCCGAAATTGGGCTGGGCGAACTGCCCGTGTGCATGGCCAAGACCCAAAAGTCGTTTACCGACAACGAGAAAATCCTTGGGCGTCCCACCGGATTTGACGTCACCGTGCGCGGCCTCGAGGTCAGCGCGGGGGCGGGATTTGTCGTTCCGCTCCTCGGCGACATGCTGCGCATGCCCGGATTGCCTGAAGTTCCGGCGGCCGAACACATGACGATTGACGGCGCAGGGCGCATTGAGGGCCTGAGCTAAGCATGTGAAACGTGTTTAAACACGTTAAATGATTACCTTTGCCGCATGAACATTGTTGCATTTGGCGCTTCGTACAGCCGCACCTCCATTAACCGCCAGTGGGCGGAACACGTTGCCCGCCAACTTCCGGGCGCCACCGAAGTCCGCGTGCTCGATTTAAACGACTACGACTTGCCGGTGTACACGGTGGAACGCGAGCAAGAGCTTGGAATTCCCGAGGCCGTGGGACGCTTTGTCGCAGAGCTTCAGGCGGCCGACGCCGTGGTGGTTTCGTTTGCGGAATACAACGGTTCGTACACCGCCGGATTCAAAAACCTTTTTGACTGGGCCTCGCGCCACACGCTCAAAATGTTCGATGCCAAGCCCACAGTGCTTCTTTCGGCTGCACCCGGACCCCGAGGAGGTCTGACGGTACTTCAGTCGGCGGTGGAGCGGTTTCCGCGCCACGGCGCCGAGGTTGTAGGGAGTATGGCGCTACCCCGGTTCAAAGAAACGTTTCACCCGGTAGGCGGCGTGGTCGACGAGGCGCTGCGCGCCGAGCTCGACGGCCTGCTCGCCCAGTTTGCCGCCGTGGTGGCGGCTCCGCGCCAAGGTTGAGCATGGTGCGCATTCTCGCGGTAGGAACGCACCCTGACGTAATGGCGGTGGTGGAACGCCTGCTCCGCAGCCAGCCCGGTTGGGAGCCCCGGGTCGAGACCTGCGCGGCCGATGCGCTGGCGGCCCTGCGCACCACGTCGGGATTCGAGGTGCTGCTCCTGGGTGCCGGACTGAGTCCTGAAGAAGAAATGGCCCTGCATACGGCGGCGGGCGCATTGGTTCCCAAGGTTCCCGTGGTCGCCCATTACGGAGGCGGAAGCGGCCTGCTCTTCGCCGAGGTGTGGGGCGTGCTGGGGCGCTGATCCGCGGGCATTGCCTAACTTTCGCCCATGAATCCTACCCACCTCCACATCATTTTAGTGCACGTGCCCGTCGCGGCCCTGCTCTTTGGGGCGCTCAGCCTCAAAATTGGAACTTTTTGGAAGTCCCGCCCCGCCCAAATCTTGGGCTACGCGACGATTTTTGGCGGAATCCTCGCAGCATTTGCATCGGGAGCCACCGGCGAAGAGGCTGAAGAGGCGCTCGAGGCCTTGGGCGGATTTTCGCACGACCTCATCCACGCCCACGAAGAGGCTGCCGAAGGCTTTATGTTCGGAATCTGGTCGCTCGCCGCAGTCTCCCTGATCGGATTCGTGCTCTTGCTTCAGAACCACGCCAAGGCAACCCTCTTCGCGTGGATTGTCCTGATTTATGCATCCATCGTTTCTATTGGCGGAATGCGTGTGGGCTACCTGGGCGGCCAGATCAGCCACCCTGAGGCCTACGACCAACCGGTTCCTCAGCCTGATTCACCCGATGAGGACTAAGTTCGCGGCCTTGGCCTTGGTGGCGAGCATCACCGCCGCCGCCCAAATCGCCAACCCGGGATTTGCGGACAGCACTACGGGGGTTGCCATTGGCAAACTCCACCTGTCGGGCTACCTCGACACCTACGTCGGGCTCGGTCCGCGCATCGCCGGAAGCATGCCCTACATGGTGAGTTCCGCGCGCATCGGCGAAGTCAACGTCAACCTTGCCGCGCTCGACCTTCGCTACCAGACGGACCGCCTTCGCGCCCGCATCATGCCGGGCTGGGGCACCTACATGGACGCGAACTACGCGCCGGGCGAGCCGCGGGTTGTGGAGGCGAGTGCCGGATTCCGCCTGAAGACCCGCCGCGAGGTGTGGGTCGACGCCGGCGTTTTGGGTTCGCCTTTTACCAACGAGAGCGCCATTTCCAAGGACCATTTGATGTACACGCGGTCGTTTTCGGCCGAGTACGTTCCGTACTACCTCAGTGGCGTGAAGCTGAGCTACTTGCCCAATGCCCGTTGGAACTGGTATGCGTACCTGGTCAACGGATGGCAGCAGGTTCGCGACCAGGTGCGCGGTCCGGGGCTGGTGCTCCAGTCGGAGTTCCGCCCGAACGCCAACGTGCTCGTCAACGGCAACCTGTTTGCGGGCCGCGAACAGAGCACCACGGGCGAGGTGGGGATGCGCGCGTTTGCCGACCTGTACGTGGTGCGGCAGATCGGATCCCGCTGGCGCACGACCGCCGACGCGTACGTGGGTCGCCAGCAGACCCCAGGGGGAGCGCGGTGGTGGGCCCAAGCCAACCTCATTGCGGAACGCCGCCTCAGCGCCGAATGGCGCGCCTCGGGCCGCCTTGAGTACCTGCACGACCCCCATAATGTGGTGGTGGCCTACAACCGAGGCTACCCCGGTTTTCGCACCGCGGCGAGCTCGCTCGGCCTCGCCAAGCACCTTGACCACGGAATGCTGCGCCTGGAATCCCGGTTGTTTTACAGCGCCAACGACAGCTACCCCACTCCGGGCTTGGGCAAGGTTGCGCCTTGGGGCGTAGCGAGCTATACGGTCTGGTTTTAAGCAAAATAGCCCCGCCGGGGGGCGGGGCTATTTTTTCAAATTCGGATTTTTCCGAACGTTTGCGCGTAGAAAAGATTCGGATTTTTCCGGATTTCAAAAACTCACGCGCGGTCCGCATTCATGACTTTGGCCCAAGCCGCCACGAAATCGTGGACGAACTTGTCGGCTCCGTCGGCGCAGGCGTAGACCTCAGCGAGGGCGCGCAGCTCTGAATTCGAGCCAAACACCAAGTCGGCACGGGTGCCGGTCCACTTGACGGCGCCCGTCTTGCGGTCGCGGCCTTCGAAGTGGTCTTGGTGCGGGTTGGTCGACTTCCACTCGGTGCTCAAGTCAAGCAGGTTGGTGAAGAAGTCGTTGGTCAGCTTGCCGGGCTGGGTGGTCAGCACGCCGGTGGCGCTGCCGTCCCAGGTGGCTCCGAGCACGCGCATTCCGCCCACGAGCGCAGTCATTTCGGGCGCCGTAAGGTTGAGCAATTGGGCCTTGTCGACGAGCAGGTGCTCGCCCATGGCGCCGTGGTGGCCCTTGTGGTAGTTGCGGAATCCGTCAGCTACCGGCTCCAGAACGGCGAACGAATCGACGTCGGTATGCTCCTGAGTCGCGTCGGCACGGCCTGGAGTAAACGGAACCTTCACGTCGCGGCCCGCATCCTTGGCGGCTTTTTCGATGGCGGCGCAGCCTCCGAGCACGATGAGGTCCGCCATCGACACCTTGGTGGCGCCGGCGGCGTTGAACTCCTTCTGAATGCCCTCGAGCACGTCAAGCACTTTGTGCAGCTGCGTGGGGTGGTTGGCCGCCCAGTACTTCTGAGGCGCAAGGCGCACGCGGCCGCCGTTGGCACCGCCGCGCATGTCGCTTCCGCGGAAGGTCGAAGCCGAAGCCCACGACGTGGTCACCAATTCGGCAATGCTAAGACCCGAAGCAAGGAGCTTTCCTTTGAGGGCAGCCACGTCGGCATCGCTCACCGTCGGGTAGTCAACGGCGGGGATGGGGTCTTGCCAAATCAGCACCTCTGCAGGAACCTCGGGGCCCAAGTAGCGGTGGC